>DATHIJ010000583.1:0-2517 GCA_035489975.1 Propionibacteriaceae bacterium
CAGCCGGCACAACAATCTGCAACAGCCCCTCGAGAGAAAGAACACACATCGACGACATCATCCATTCAGTTTCGCGACTGGATCGGTTGAGCCGGCGCCTCCCCGGTCGGACTTCATGCCGAGTACCTGATTCCGTGACTCTCCCTGTATTCCGATAGCAGACCGTCTATAACGCGCGCCGTTCTCACAGCAGTTTTTCCGTCGCTTGGCGATTTGCCATGCCCGGTCAATGCATTGACCACGGTCTGGATAAGCGGCAGTTGAACTGTCTCTGGATAGGGCGCTTTGATCTGTTCCACTCCAAGAGCAGTGAGCAAACGCAATGGCTCATCGGCGAAGCAGGAGAAGCGCAGTGCTCCCGCTGTTCCGATGATCTCAACTTGATCTTTGTTCTGGAAGGAGTCGTAGTTCCAGATACCGACGCCTTCCACACCAGAACGAAAGGTGAAGACACCAGTGACTAGATCTTCGGCTCGGTAGCGTCCACCGCGGTTCGTCGCGACCCCGGCCGCGTGGGTCACCGGACCAAGTAGCCAATCCAACAAATCGAGGATGTGAGAGCCGAGGTCGACGAAGTGGCCACCGCCGGAAATCTCAGGATCCACCCTCCACCCCTCGCCGCCAGCCTCACCCACCTGGGCGGGCCGCTCGTTGCGAACGATGACCGACCGGAGATCACCGATCCGCCCACTGTCCAACAGTTCTTTGACCGTGGCAAAACGCGGCATGGCGCGACGGTAGTAGGCCACGAACAAACCCACCCCCGCCTCCTCGCAGGCCGAAATCATGTCCTCACACTCCAGCGCCGTACGAGCCATCGGCTTCTCGACGTAGACCGGCTTGCCCGCATGCGCGACGCGGACGACAAACTCCCTATGCGAGTCAGGCGGGGTTGCAACGTAGACCGCATCGACCTCCGGATCGTTGATCAGCTCATCGGCATCGTCGTACCAACGCGGGACGTGGTGTCGTCGAGCGTAGTCGGCAGCGAGCTCGCCATTTCGGCGCATTACAGCAACCAATTCGGATCGTTCAGCTTGCTGAAAACCCGGCCCGCTCTTGCGTTCAGTCACATTCCCGATGCCGATAATCCCCCATCGCACACTCTCCACGGTCGGCAGCGTAGCGGGACCGGGCCCGCTGTCCGGGCTGAGGCCTTGTCCGCCAGACTAGGCACAGCCTGATGATCGACGAGCCAGCAAGACGGTGAATATGGCGTGGACGCGGCCCTCCATCGCTTAGCGGCGTACGGGACCCTGGCACCGGGTGGCCCCAACCATCATCAGCTCGACGACCTGGAAGGCCGATGGTTCGTGGGCCATGTCAATGGAATGCTCGTCGATGCCGGCTGGGGTGCAGGCCTTGGATACCCGGCACTGCTTCTTGATCCCAACGGCTCGGAAATCAGTGTTGATGTCTTCGAGTCGCTCGACCTACCGGCTCATTGGGCACGTCTGGACGCCTTTGAGGGACCTGGCTACCAGCGCGTCGTGACCACCGTTCGCACCTCCACCGGAGACGTCGAGGCGTCCATCTACGTCCTAGTGCCGGGCAGACCTGAGGGCTGATCCGAAGTTGACTGTTTGTCACCAGAAGTGTCCGGGGAACGTTCGCTTGTGCCCTGTCGATACCCGCACCTGTGCCACCAACGCGATCCGAAAGAAGGCACGGAGTATAAGCACCATGGACACTAGGAGATCGCCGAGGTCTCCATAAGGTCGCCCCGACTGGTGGCCGCGATCAATCACTGACTTTCTTCTGAGTTGCGATCTTGTCCCAGGGAAGGAATGTCCCATGACCCACTCCAACCAGGCATCCCTCGATGTCAACCTCCGCCTGATCTGGCCGCAGTGGCAGGGCGGCGGCACACCGAGCGTCCAGGAGTACGCCTCCGAGTTCCCGTTCGACGTCGGCCGCCGGGGGTACGCCGTGGGCTCGGCGGTGCTCCAAGCGGTCTTGCCGCCGCACGACGGCCCGACTTTGACCGTACCGGTCACCATGACCGATGAGGGCCTGCCGGAACGCGACGGCGTGGAAGCCAAAACGATCGTCATCGAGCAGCTCGCCCGCGCCCTCAACATCATCGGTCAACTCAACCCTGCCCGGATTGCGACCCTCGGCGGCGAGTGCTCGGTGAGCGTCGCCCCGTTCTCCGCGTTGGCTGACCGGTATGGGGACGATCTCGCGATCATCTGGATCGACTCCCACCCCGACGTCGGTACTGGCGACAGCGAGTACCCCGGCTACCACGCCATGGCGGTCTCGGCGCTCACCGGGCACGGTGACCTTGACGTGCTGGCGGTGCTTCCGGCAACCGTCAGTCCTGACCGGGTCGCCTTGGTAGGGCTGCACTCGTGGACCGACGACGACTATGCGCACCTGGCCGACTGGGGCCTTCAGTCTTTCAGCCCCGACGAGCTGCGTGAGTCGAGCACGGCGCTTCTTGCTTGGCTGACACACACCGGCTGCACCCGGGTAGCGATTCACTTCGATGTCGACACCATCGACAGCAAAGAG
>DATHIJ010000584.1:0-4509 GCA_035489975.1 Propionibacteriaceae bacterium
TCAAGGTGCCGCTCGGCTGCGGGCGTCCCGTGTGGATTGATGATCCCGACTTCCGCATCAACCGCCACGTCCGGGCGATACCCTGCCGAGCCCCAGGAAACGAACAGGCGCTGCTCGACACAGCATTGTCTGTGATCATGACTCCGCTGCCGAGAAGCGCTCCGCTTTGGTCGGTGGTCTTGATCACTGAGCTGGCCGACGGTGCGGCAGCGGTGGTGGTCGTGCTGCACCATGTCTTGGCAGATGGCCTGGGCGGTGTGAATGTGCTAGCGGCACTTGTCGATCCGGGAGCGCGATCTCGCTTGCCCGCTCCCCAGCCCATGCCGACACTGAGCAGTCTTACTCGTGACGCTTGGCTAACCCGGTTTCGTGGCCTGCTCCGGGCGTCTGGGTGGTGGCAGTCGCTGCGCCGTGGGATGTTCGCGGGTGGAGGCCTTCACCCACCCCACGCTGCGTCATGCTCGCTAGTGCAACCGACGGGTCCTCAGCGGAAGATAGCCGTTATCAGGCTGGACCGCGCCCGACTTGCAGCCGCAGCGCATCGGAACGCGGCAACCACCAATGACGCCCTTCTCGTCGCAGTCAGCGGCGCGCTACATCAGGTATTGAAGCGCAGAGGGGAGTTAGTCGATCCAATTGCCATCACTGTGCCGGTCTCCGGTCGCCGTCCTCACGGCGCACCGGCGTTGGGAAATCTTGTAAGCCCGATGCTCGTGAATGTCCCGGCTAGCGGCAGCGTTGCCGAACGTCTGGCGCGGGTTGAGGCGGGCGTTGCTGCCCACAAGGCGGCCGCGACCGGCCCAGCACCCATCGCCGTTCTGGGTGGGCTGTTCCGCATCCTCGCAAGGCTTGGGGTCTACCGGTACTACATGAACCACCAGCACCGATTCCACACACTCATGGCGCACGTCCGCGGGCCCGTCGAGCCCGTCATGCTTGGCGGACATGAGATCGCTGCCGCCATTCCTGTCGGAGTTGGCGAAGGCGGGAACATGACTGTCTACTTCGAGGTCCTGTCATATGCCGGCGTGCTCGCAATCGCTGTGATCGTCGATCCCGATCATGGCCCAGACCTTGACGACTTGACTGGCAGGCTACAAGACGAGCTCCAGTCGATCGTTGCATCGCCCTAAGCGGAGGAGCGTACTGGAGCGCGGTTGGGCAGACCTCCGACCTTTCCTTGACGCAACAAAACGATGGCGAGTACGACAATCCAGACAAGGAAAACGCCGATGTTCACGCGCTCCCAGAGCCCGGCCCAAGGCGTCGGCAAGTTCGCCGCGACCCGGGACGCGTTCGCGGCCGTCAAGGCGCCGAACCCGAGCAGGATCACGATCGTCACGATCGAGTAGAGGCGGAACCACCATCCGAAGGCGGCAGCTCCGAACGCGATGGCCGCAAACATCAACGCGACCGTCACGCCCGCGAGAACCAGGTGTGCGGTGTCTGCGAGCGTCTCCCCACCGGCCGCGAGAACTTGGCGTTGATGCATCGCGGCAAACGGCCACGCAACGCCGAGCAAGCCGTACGCGAGCAATAGGCCACCGGCGATCCGCAGGCTGCGCCTGTCACCAGCCGATGCCCATACGCCCAATGCAAAGGCGATTATCAATAGCTCGTACAGACTGCCGAGCACGATCCACAGTGGTCTGGTGGGAACACCCCACGCAGACAGCTCGCTAACGGTCTGGGAGATGGGGCTGTATCCCTCGAATCGGATCACCCAAATCATGGCGCCATACAGCAACGAAGACGCGATACCGCAGATGAGCAATGTTTGTACCAGCCCGTGCGAGTTTTTGGCTCGGACCTCACGGCCCACCAGCTGCGGCGATCGATCGATGCTGGTTGTCATCACCAACCTCCCTTCTGGTCTCCTCAATAAGAGAGCTTGGCCGTGGCGAGATGACGCGCCAAGAGGCGTTTGGCTCCGCACCTTGGGACCTCTGACCTTTCAGGTCAGGTTCGAGTCGGCCCTGGAGGGCGCGGCAGCGGTCGCACGTCCCAGTCGTAGATCACCGAGGTACGCACGACGAGATCCTGAAGTGAGCGGTTATGGCCGCTGACCAGCACCCAGAACAGGCCGATCGGAAAGATGGCATACAGGGCCGCACGGACGAACGAGACGAGCGGATGGAGCCGGTTGCCCTTTCGGTTGACGACGCGCAACCCCATGACGTGGTTGCCGTACGTGCGGCCACTACCCATCCAGCTCACCCCGACATAGACGATGAGCAGCAAGCAGCCGGCGGCATACAGCAACCAAGGCGGGGGTGCCGGGAGAGCGTTGAAGGTGCGCGGGTCGAGCACGAACAGGAATGCGCTGACACCGAAGTAGCACACACCCAATGCGATGATCACGATGCCGAAGTCAATCGCTGCTGCGGCGGTCCGCGTTACCAGACCAGCGCGATGGCCCTGGAAGGGTCTCGCCTCGCGGGGTATCGGGTCGACGTGGGCGCTCATCGCGGGGGCTCTTTAGGCGGGTCAGGTGGCGCAGGAATCCCGGCTCGAATGGCTGACTCAGGCTCACCTGGTGCGTCCGTGCTTCGCGTACGGCGTCGGCGGATGATGCGGTCGACGACGCGGGCGATCGCCGCGTCGGCGTCGATGCCCTGCATCCGTGCGTCGCGTACCACGTCAGAGGCCATCGAGCCGGTCGACTCGCGGATGATCTCAGGCAGGTCAATGCCGTTCACGACCTCCTCGGCCAGGGCCACGAGGTCGAGGCGCTCCATGATCGCGTCGATGTCTATCCGGCTGACGATGGCATCGATGTCGACCCTCTCCACAATGGCGTCCACGTCGATGCGCTTCGCGATCGCGTCGATATCGACTTGGGAAACAATGGCGTCGATGTCCACTTGGCGCGCTATCGCGTCAATGTCGACCTGGCGGATGATCGCATCGATGTCCACCTTGCTCACGATCGCGTCGATGTCCACCTGACGCAGCATCCCGTCGACGTCGACCTGCCGCACGATCGAGTCGATGTCCATGCGGTCCACCACTGCGGCGATGTCGACTGTCGAGACCAATACCTCGATGTCGACGCGCTGCTGCACCAGCGCGGTCAGGTCCAGGCTGTCGAGTACCTCATCCACCACAGGCGGAACCACAGCCGCGATGATCCGATTGAGGTCAGCATTCGCAGAGGTTCGCGCCAACTGGCCCCGGTCCGCGAAGGCTTCAACCACACGGGCCGGATGCAGACGTTCGTTCAGGATGGGTGGGTGCATGACCAGGCGTCCGACGGGCGCGGCTGCTCGGGCGAGGATACGTGTCACGGACACGGTTGCATTCATCGCCATGGCCGCGACACCCACTGCCGCGTCGACGGCAGCGGGCATAGTGCGCGTCGACGAGGTTCGGTGATGCGGCTCCGTCATGCACCCATGATCCTCCTGGCAGGCGCGGCTGGCTTCACCTGTTTGGGGTGAAGTGGGTACGCACTGAGCCGGGTGGCTGGCTTCACGACGGGGCAGTGGCTGGTGGTCCGCCGCCCTCGCGGCCCGGGGTCTCCACAAGTGGGTGCGCGCTGGGACGACCGAGCCCTACGGCAACCGCGGGGAACACGATGACTGAGAGCACACCGGCGCCGACGAGTGCGGCGGCGTTCTCGGGCAGCATCGTTCCCGACTCGAGACCGATCTCGGCCAGCGCAACAAGCAGTGGCAAGGCGGTCGCCGTCAGCAGCATCAACTGGACCCGACCGCGCGGGGGCAGGTCACGCCGATAGAACAGTAGGGCGGGGAGGCCGCGGACCACGAGGAACAGCACGAAGAAAACGACCAAGCGTGCCGGTGACTTGATGATCGACTGCAGGTCGAGGCTCATCCCCGATGCGACAAAGAAGACCGGGATGAAAAACCCGTAGCCCACCGCGTCAAGCTTGCCCTCCAACGAATGCACATCACCCGGGGCCCAGCGGCGCAGCACTACACCGGCAAGGAAGGCCCCCAACACGACGTCGAGCCCGAAATCGGCGGCGATCACCAAGAGTGCAAAGAGCAGAACGATAGTCCAGCGAAGGCTGGTTTGCGACGTCTCATTTTCACCCTCGGAAAGAATCCCTCTGATCTTCTTGTTGCGTATGACCCGCGGAACAAACGTGAAGAGCAGCGCGACCACCGCGATGACGACCAACGAGACCAAGCCGAGAAACGCGCCCTGGGCGCTGAGGAAGAGCGCAATGGCCACGATGGGAAGAAACTCCCCGACAGCTCCGGCAGCCATGATGAACGCACCAAACCTGCCCTCGAGCATCCGGTTGTCACGCAAGATCGGCAGCAGCGTGCCCAGCGCCGTCGTGGTCAGACCGATTGCGATCGGCACAAACGCACGGACGAAGCCCGCCGCTGCCAATGCGCCAGTCACCGCGACTGCGACCAGCGCCGTCACCAGCCAAGCCGACAGTGCAAGCCGTCCGGCCCTCTCCCGGAACAGCCCAAGCTCGAGTTCGTAACCCGCCAGGAGGAAGAGGAACCCGAGGCCGACGTTGGATATCAG
>DATHIJ010000585.1:0-3643 GCA_035489975.1 Propionibacteriaceae bacterium
GTACGAAGTGCTGATGTCTGGTGCCGCGCTCTCTGATCACGTGGTCGACTCCCCCGAGGCACCCAATCTCAAGGTCCTGCCTGCCACGATCGACCTCGCTGGCGCCGAAATCGAGCTGGTGTCCATCGTCGCCCGCGAAAACCGGCTCAAACGAGCGCTGCGCGCTTACCTCCAGGACCATCACGCCGACTATGTCTTTCTCGACTGCCCGCCGTCGCTCGGACTCTTGACACTCAACGCCCTGGTGGCCGCGAACGAAATCCTGGTTCCGATCCAGTGCGAGTACTACGCCCTCGAGGGCGTGACGCAGCTGATGCGCACGATCGATCTGGTCAAGGGCGAGCTCAACAACGAGCTTCGGCTCAGCATCGTGCTGCTGACGATGTTCGATGCACGCACCAAGCTCGCCGCCCAGGTGGCCGATGAGGTTCGCCGGCATTTCCCTGCGGAAACGCTCCCAACGGTTGTGCCGCGTTCGGTGCGCATCTCTGAGGCGCCCAGCTACGGCCAGACCGTTCTGACCTACCAGCCCAGTTCGGCGGGTGCCATTTCTTACCTGGAAGCCGCACAAGAGATCGCCCGTCGGGGCGCGGAGGAGAACACATGAACATTCGTACGGAGCGCCGGGGCCTCGGCCGGGGTTTGGGTGAGCTGTTCCAGCGGACGGATCCCCAGCCGGTTTCAGTTCCGAGCAACGGCCAGTTCCAGCCGGCGCCGATGGCGCTGGTCCCCGACGGCTCCTATTTCGCCGACCTGCCCTTGGACTCAATCTCCCCCAACCCACGGCAGCCCAGAACCGTCTTCGATGAGGAGGCGATGAACGAGCTGGTGGAGTCCATCCGCGAAGTCGGCATGTTGCAACCAGTCGTCGTACGGCCATTGGGCGGCTCGAGGTTTGAACTGGTCATGGGTGAGCGTCGTTGGCGAGCCGCGCAACAGGCTGCCCTCGACACGATCCCGGCGATCGTCCGCGAGACGGCGGATCACGAGCTGCTACGCGACGCCTTACTGGAAAATTTGCATCGCGCTGACCTGAATCCGCTCGAAGAGGCTGCCGCATACCAGCAAATGCTCGAAGACTTCGGCTGCACCCAGGAGGAGCTCGCCAGTCGGATCAAACGCTCGCGACCGCAGATTTCGAACACGATCCGGCTACTCCGGTTGCCGCCGACTGTGCAACGGCGCATTGCCGCTGGCGTTATCAGCGCTGGCCACGCCAGGGCTCTGCTAGCGCTCGAAGATCCGGCCAGCCAGGAACGCCTCGCGGAGCGCGTGGTAGCGGAGGGGCTCTCGGTGCGGGCTGTCGAGGAACTCGTCACCCTGGGGGAACCTGCGAATCGGCCTGCTCGTCGGCAGCGCCAGGCGAAGTTGGTCGCACCGAAGGTCAAGGATCTGGCCGATCGGCTCTCCGATCACTTCGACACACGGGTCCGGGTCGAACTAGGCCGAACCAAAGGCAAGATCGTCATCGAGTTCGCCACGATTGATGATCTGGAGCGCATTGTGGCCTTGATCGAGAACAAACCGGAGGCAGCGAGTCATTCGTCCTGAGCCCTTCGACAGGCTCAGGACGGCGCCTGTCGAAGGGGCCAATCTTGCGCTTCGACAAGCTCAGCGTATCTGCTAGAAATATCGACAAAGCGACATTCAAGAGGGCGCGGGAGCCGGCTCGGCAGCCTTAGCTTGAGCGAGCTTGGCTCTGACGTCCTTGGTCGCTGAGCGCTCGGCGACAAAGGACAGAAAAGGCACGGTGCCAGCCAGCGCAATCAGAATCAGCCGCTTCCAGCTCCACTTCGCCTTGAGCCCCAGATCGACGGCCGTGATCAGCAGGATCATGTAAAGGTAGCCATGAGGGATCGCGGTCCAGGTCACCACATTGGGGTTGCCACCCAAGTACTTCAATGGCAGCCCGACGCACACCAAAACGACTAGCAGGGTGCCCACGATGTAGGCCATGATCCGGTACCGGATCCAGGCATTGCGCATGGGCTGAAGCCTATGTCGGCTCAACTGGGCGCTCCGGCGTAATCTCAGCTACCTCGCGGTCACGAAGCCCGATATCTCGAGCCATTCGGAACGCCATGAAGACAGTGAACGCGGCGAACAGCCACCACTGCATTGAGTACGCCCGATTACGCAGCCGGCCGGGCGCCTCGGGCAGCTGGGATGGAGCCGGCGCCAGCCCCTGGCTCGCGGCGTCAGCATTGGACAAGTTGACGTACCCACTCACCAACGGCCCTGGCCACAGTTGCGCCAAAGCGGGCAGGCGGACGGACGCAATCTGGCCGCCCGGTAAGTCCGGTTCGGGCAGATGTTCTTCAGTAGGTAGCAGTACGCCGACCTGTTGCACATGACCGCGAGGTGGCGCTGGCGCATTCGGGGTGGACACAACGCCGCGGACGACCGCCGCCAGGCTGCCGTCGGGTTGCCGGAGTCCGGTCAGGACCCGGAACTGCCCGCCTTCCATCGGTACCAGGAGCTGCAGCGCCGGGTCGTAAGTGCCTTCAAACGCCACCGATCTGCCGTATCCATCCGTCGCCGACTCCCCGGCCCGGGCTACCGAGCCGAGCGGAACCGGCAGCTCTGACGCACGGCGTTGCGCGGCTTCTGCTCCCTGGGCGTCGTATACCGCAAGCTGCCAGAAGCCGAGCGCCACCATGGCCCCCGCCAGGCCGAGGCCGAGGACGATGAGCAGGACCTGCTTGAGACGGGTCATATCGACCGGATCTCAGCGCGCCGCCAGGGAAATAGTGCGTGCTTTGCCTCCGCGGGCCGCGGCCGCCTGGACCAGGTCGGCGCACATCTTGCCAAGGCTCCAGCCCGCGGTTTCGATCGCCAACGGAACGGCAGACGTTTCGGTCATACCGGGTGACACGTTGACCTCCAGGAAGACCGGCTCTCCCTCCGACGTCAGGATGAGGTCGGTTCGCGAGAGATCCCGGAGGCCGAGAGCCGCGTGCACCCGCAATGCGACGTCGGCACATCGGTTCGCCACGTCGTGTTCGACCTCAGCCGGGCACAGGAATCGGGTTGCGCCGGCGGTGTACCGGGCCGTGTAGTCGTAGACGCCGGACTCCGGGCGGATCTCTACGGCCGGAAGGGCGATCGGACCGTGCCCTCGGTCAACCACAGCCACCGTCACCTCGGTACCCTCGACGAACTCCTCGATCACCGCCACTGAGCCGTAGGCGTACGCGCCGACCATGGCTGCCGGAAGCTCGTCGGCGCGCGTCACTTTGCTACACCCGAGCGCGGAACCACAGCGTGACGGCTTGACCATCATCGGGAAGCCGACTTGATCGCCGAGGGCCTTGACCAGGACTTGAGCGCCCAGCTCCCGGAATGTCTCATATGGCAGCGCCACTTGGGTAGGTGTTCGGATGCCCGAGGCGCCGACGACGGTGGTGGCGATCGACTTGTCGAACGCCACTCGGCAGGCCGAACCGACCGAACCAACAAAAGGCACGCCCAGCAGGTCGAACACCTCGCGCAGCGCGCCGTCTTCACCAGCCTCACCGTGCAAGACAGGAAAGACCACCGAACCGGTCAGCCCTGCGAGTCGGGAGACCAAGTCGGAGTCAACATCGGACTCCACGACCTCGTAACCCCGAGAGCGCAAAGCCTGACTCACCCGGCGCCCGGA
>DATHIJ010000586.1:0-5056 GCA_035489975.1 Propionibacteriaceae bacterium
CTCTACTTGCTGGACGAGCCGCGGGTTCGGGCCGTCACTGCGGCGACGTACGCGGAGTTCGGTCCACGGGGCAAAGGCAGCGGAGTGTCGCCGTTGATGCGCAAAACCGGAGTGCAGGACGGCGCCTTCGATGTCGAGGACCTCTCGACGGCCTTTGTGCGCTTGCAGGGCGGCGGAACGTTGCTGCTGGAGTCGAGCTGGGCTCAGTGGATCCCTAAAGATCACTGCTACGTGATGCTGTACGGCTCCGACGGAGGCGCCAGCATCGAGTGGGGAGCTCCCGGTGACCCGGACCGCAGTCTGAATATCTGGACCGAGGTGGACGGCGTGCCAGCGACTTTGCATCCAAACGTGCCGCCCGACGGCCGGCATGCCGAATGTGTCCTGGACTTCGTTGCCAAGGTGCGATCCGGTGACTACACAAACCATCGTGGCAAGCAGGCGCTAGCGCGTGCCGTTGTGATCGACGCCTGTTATGCCTCGGCTGAGAAGGGCACCGAGATCACACTCGATTCCTAGCGCAGCTACCCCGCTTAAACACCGACAAGTCGACAGAATTAGCCAAGCTCGTCGTCCCAAGAGTCACATTCGTCACAGAAATTAATTCCATTCACTTGCGTGTCGCCCTTGACGTGCTGCAGGCTGAGGCCACTTCCCCACGAATGGAATGGCCATGCCTCCCTCCCCGACACGTACCGCGATCCTCCTTCAGGGCAGGATCAGACGGCTCCTTGGCGTTGCGGTGACCCTTGCCGTCATCTGCACATCCGCCGGCCTGACGACGATCCCTGCGCGCGCGGACTCCGCGGTCTCAGCAGGCTTCACGATTCGGGGCGCTGGCTGGGGACATGGCTGGGGCATGTCCCAGTACGGCGCGTACGGGGCCGCTCGGCAGGGCCTGACCTGGAAACAGATCCTCTCCTTCTACTACCCAGGCACCCGGCTGAGCACTATGTCCGCCGGAACCAAGATCAAAGTCTGGATCAGCGCCGACAACGACAGCAGTCTGCGAGTACTGCCCGCGACTGGTCTCACGGTCCGCGACACCGCCGGGCACCGCTACACAGTGCCCACCGGGACGAAGTACACCTCGTGGCGAATCAGCCGCTCGGGCACCGGCTATCGACTCAGCTACCGGACGAGCAGCGGAACTTATGTCACGAAGTCGACCGGGCTGACCACGGGCACTTGGTCATTCTCCACTGGCTCCAAGATCGTCAAGGTCGTGCTTCCGAATGGTTCAGTGCGTCCATACCGAGGGACTGTGGCGCTGATCAAGAGCGGGACCGGCGGGCGGACCGTTAACGACGTGCTGCTCGAGGATTATGTGAAAGCCGTCGTACCAGCCGAAATGCCTACCTCCTGGGCAGCCAACGCGGTACGTGCCCAGGCGGTGGCGGCACGGTCGTATGCGGTCCGACTGCGGAAATTCTCGGGATACTCCGGCTACCACATCTGCGACACCACGGCCTGTCAGGTCTATGGCGGGATGAGTCGCGAGACCACCGGCGGCAACGCAGCAGTCAACGCCACGCCAGGGGTCATTGTCACCTACCAAGGGGTGGTAGCACTCACTCAATACTCTTCCTCAAACGGTGGGCACGCCGCGAGAGGGGACTACCCGTACCTCCCTGCGCACCGCGATCCCTATGACGGGTTGATCAAGTCTCAGGTCTGGACCAAGATCATTAGCGCTAGCAGCATCAGCCGGGTCTGGCCGTCGGTGGGGACCGTCAGGCAGTTGCAGATCACCAGTCGCGACGGCGCCGGCGCTTGGGGCGGCCGAGTGAGGACGATCAAGATCATTGGGAGCCTGCGGACCGCAACTGTCTCGGGAACGACTTTTCAGCGCGTGTTCGGCATGCGTTCCTCGCTCTACACGGTGGTCGCGCCCGCCGCTTAACCACCAACTTGTCTGCGTCACAGCAGGCCATTGCGAGCTGTGAGGCTGACAAGTCGGCAGAATGAGCGGTGATCTCAGCATTCTTCTAACCCATGACGAGCGGCAATATTGGTCCGCGTCGTTGAACTTGCTGCTGATCAGCACAACTGGCGCGCTCCGGCGCTATCCGTCGTGAGCGGTGTTTGCGACAACCGCACACAATTGCACCGACATATTGGCGAGTACACCTATGTCGCCAGCGCCTCCCCGATTGTGGGTGGCTTGGGTCGCGCACGCCAGATGAACTGTCTGAAGTGCTCAGGTCGGCCGCCCTGCCCGCAACGCTCTGAGGGTGCTGTGGCGCCGCTTGCGAACGAGCGCTCGGAGCGTTCCGGCGTTGCGGTAACCGACCGCGGCCGCAATAGCGTTCGCAGACATCGATGTGTCGCGCAGCAGGAACGTGGCCTCGTCGAGGCGGACTTGTTGAATGAAGTGAAGCGGCGACATGCCGACGACCGAGGCGGTCGTACGCTGGAGCGTCCGCTCGCTGATACCAAGATCGCGTGCGGCAGCAGAGATCTGCAACGGTTCGGAAAGCCGTTGCCGAACCCACCGTTCGAACGCCGCCATCGTCGGGTCTGCCCGGGCGAGCAACGCAGGCACGGCGAAAGCCGCCTGGGACGGGGCGTCGCCTATCAGCAGGTACCGCGCGGTGAGGTCGGCCAAGCTCGGGCTGTGCTGCTGCACGATCGACAATGCCAGATCGATGTGGGCAAAGGCGGCACCGGCGGTTGTGATCCGAGCATCCTGAGCGAGGATTCGGGTCTCGTCCACAAGGACCGCTGGATATTGGCTGCGAAATGCTGGGCCGAGCCACCAGCTGGTCGTCGCCAGCCGTCCGTCGAGGACACCGGACTCGGCCAAGAAGAAGGTTCCCGTGCACGCACCGGCTAGCTCCGAGCCGTTGGCGTGACTGTCACGGATGAGGTTGAGTGCAGGGTGCCCACGAACGGTTTCGATGATCTCGTTGGGAGTCTTCACTCCCAATGCAGGCATGACCAACAGATCCGGAGGCTGTGCCATCTTTTTGGCAGGGACGGGATTCACGATCAACCCGTTGCCTGTGCGGACCTGCTTTTGGAGCCCCACGATCGTCACTGTGAACGCTGTTGGCGATGTGGGCACATCTTCTCGGAGAGCGTTCGCCGTCGCGAGCACGTCGAGCACCGCTGAGAGCCCGGAGTCAAAGCAGCCGTCCACCGCGAGAACCGCGACATCCATGTCGGAAACGATACTCAACGTGGCGGCTCCGCCACTACCAATCAGTCGTTTGGATACGTACGGTAGGGACATCCTGGGAGGAGTTTCTGATGAGTCCGACATTGGGTGTACTCGCGCTGCTCGAGGCCAAGCCCGGCAAGGGTGAGGACTTAGGGAAGTTCCTGGAAGGTGGGCGTGATCTCGCCGCCGCGGAACCGGGCACCGTGACCTGGTACGCGTTCAAGATCAGCGAGACCGAGTACGGGATCTTCGACACGTTTGACGACGATGCGGGCCGGGAAGCGCACCTCGGCGGCCAGATCCCGTTGGCGCTGGGCCAAGTGGCCGACGCATTGCTCGCCAGTGCACCTGACATCCGTACGGTCGATGTCTTGGCGGTGAAGTAACGGCGCCCATGGTGCATCCACGTCATCCCTGACGCGACAAATTGACGCGACAAATTGAGGAGGGGCAAGACGATGCAGGTACCGGCCCAATTCGAGTACGAGCGCGCATCAAGCGTTGACGATGCCATCGCGCTGCTCGAGCGTCATGGTGAGGAGGCGCGGTTGATCGCCGGAGGGCACAGCTTGTTGCCGCTTATGAAGCTGCGACTTGCTTCGCCTGAAGTCCTCGTGGATATCAACGACCTGACGGACCTCCAGCGCATCTGGGTCGAAAGCGACCAACTGCGTATTGGTGCGATGGTCCGCCATGCCGATTTGCTCGCCTCTGCCGTCGTCGGTGAGCACTACCGGATTCTTCACGATGCGGAGCGTGTGATTGCCGACCCCGTGGTCCGAAACCGAGGCACGATCGGCGGGTCGTTGTGCCACGCAGATCCTGCCGAAGATCTTTCCGCCGCGCTCGCTGCGATCCGTGCAGAGGTCGTGATCAAGAGCTCGAGCGGCGAGCGGGTCGTGCCGGTACGCGAGCTTTGCATCGGCCCCTTCGAGACGGTCGTCGGTCCGGCCGAGATCGTCACCGAGGTTCGCCTGCCGATCCGGCCGGGCACCGGAAGTGCGTACAGCAAGGTGGAACGTCGCGCCGGTGACTATGCGGTAGCCGCGGCGGGTGCGGTCGTCACACTGGACGGTGACATGATCAGCGAGGTGGGTCTCGGTCTCGCCGCGGTTGGGGCGCCGCGCTTTGTTGCTTCCCGCGCCGAGGACGCCGTACGCGGGCGCAGTGCGGACGATGAGGCACTTGAGTTAGCTGCCCAGATGGCGGCGGACGAATGCGAGCCGCCCACCGACCAGCGTGGGCCTTCCGACTACAAGCGCGCGCTCGCCGGCGAACTCGTCAAGCGAGCACTGCGAACCGCTATCGCCCGTTGCCGCGGAGAGGAGGCCTGAATCATGCAGGTCACGGTCAAGGTCAATGGCGAGGAGTACACCGGCGAGATCGAGCCGAGGCTACTGCTCGTGCATTTCCTGCGCGACGAGCTCGGCCTCACGGGCACGCACTGGGGCTGCGATACGTCCAACTGCGGCGTCTGCGTCGTCCAGGTCGACGGCACGCCGGTGAAGAGTTGCACCATGCTCGCAGCAATGGCCAGCGGGCACGAGGTTCTGACGGTCGAGGGCCTCGAACAAAACGGAGAGCTCGATCCCATCCAACAGGGGTTCATGACCGAGCACGGCCTGCAATGCGGATTCTGCACCCCGGGAATGATGTTGACCGCCCGATGGCTCCTGGACGCTAATCCAAACCCATCGGATGCCGAGATCCGCGAAGCCATCTCGGGCAACCTGTGTCGCTGTACCGGCTACGAGAACATCGTGCGAGCGATCCACTGGGCCGCCGACCATCCGCGAGTTGCCGAACCGGAGGAGGTGGCTGCGTCATGACCGTCACTGCAGAGCAGGCGCATGTTGGGTTTGGGCGCCGGATGCGCAAGGAGGATGCTCGATT
>DATHIJ010000587.1:0-2404 GCA_035489975.1 Propionibacteriaceae bacterium
CGAACGAGACCTGCCGCTCTTGCGCGGAAAGCCTCCGGATCATCGATGACGCCCCGATACGCTGCCCTCACGCGCACGAGCAGGTCTTCATCAAGCACTGTCATGAAGGCCACCAGACCCGTCGCGTAACAGCAAGACAGTAGTGGTCGCAGACCACAGGGGGGTGCACAATGCCAAACCAAGAGCAGCGCAGCTTCGGACAGCCCGACCCAAGAACCGACGCCGAGCGTCTGGAGGATCTTCGTCGCATTCAGCGGCAGGTCATGTCCATCCGCACGACCCGCGATGATCCCGCCTTCGCGGAGCGATTCATCGCCGGTGTCCGAGAGCGCCGCGCGGGCCGCACGGACCGGACGCAGTTCGAGCTGATCCCGGACAAGCACGGAGGGAGCACTCTTGCGGCGGTCACTCAACTGCTGATCCGTGCCGAAGCTCTGCCGGATGTGCGCAGCATGCTTGCCGCGTACGACTTGGCCGAGGAGCCTGTCGGCGAGTTGGGCAACAGGGTGGTTCGGTTGCGCGGCAGGGAGCGGGACCCGATCGAGCTGGCCCACCTCGCCTCGAATCTTCGGCGACGGGGAGTGCCGATCTCGGCCAACTACTTGACGCCGATGGGTGGCTACGTCAAGAGCGTTGCCAGTCCCGAATTGACCGCTGGTGGTGCACCGGTGTGGCCGCTGACCGCGGACGAGCAGGAAAGGGAGCAGGAACAGAAGGAGAAGTCACCGGTTCGTGTCGTCATCATCGACACCGGCGTATACGGCGCCCGCGACGACGGCTGGCTGGCTGGTCTGGAGACTGAGGACAACCGGGAAGATCTCGACTACTTCCCGCCGGACGGGTTTCTCGATCTCGCCGCTGGGCACGGCTCGTTCTGTGCCGGCATCGTCCAGCAGATCGTGCCGGATGCGCACATCGCAGTGTGCAAGGAGCTTGACAGCGATGGGCTCGCTCACGAGCTGCGAGTCGCCCGGGCGCTGGTGCGCGAGGTTCGGAAAGGGCTCCAGGCCGGTCAGCACGTGATCGCGAGCCTTTCCTTCGGAGCTGAGACCGTGGATGACGAGCGACCAGTCGCCCTGGACGTCGCGTTGGAGATCATTGACGAAGACTCTCGGCAGGCTGGGCTTGAGACCCTCGTCGTGGCCGCGGCAGGTAACTTCGGTCACGACCGGCCGTGCTACCCGGGTGCATTTCCGACAGTCACGGCTGTTGCCGCTGTCACCCAAGGGATGCTGCCGGCGGAGTGGTCCAGCCGAGGGGTGTGGGTAGACGTCTGCACCATCGGCGAGGGCGTACGTTCGACGTTCGTCCCGGGGACAGAGTCTCCATTGATCGACTATGAATACGAAGAGTTCGCGCCGAGTGCATGGGCCTTGTGGAGTGGAACGTCGTTCGCGGCCCCGCAGGTCACCGGCGCGATCGCCAAGATCGCAATCGAGGAGGACGTCACACCGACCGAAGCCAAGCGACGCTTGCTCACGGGCGCCATGGACATCCCGCTCTACGGCAAGCAAGTCGAGATCCTGCCACGGATCTGAGAATGCAGACAGGTTCCCACTGGTGGCGCTCGGCACTGGCCACCGGGCCCTAATTCGCCCCGTGGAGTCACAGCTTGCCGAGGTTACCGGAGGCCGCGGAAGAACGTGCGCACATCGCCGACCAGGAGATCGGGGACCTCCATGGCCGGGAAGTGTCCACCGCGCTCGAACTCCGACCAGTGGACGACGTTGTTGTCGCGCTCGGCAATAGGACGAATCCCGAAGTCGCCGGGGAACACCGCCACCCCGGAGGGCACCTCGGATCGTTTCGCCTGTTGCCCCCAGCTGGCCTGCCCCTCCTTGTAGAGCCGCGCCGACGACGTGGCCGTACCGGTGAGCCAGTACACGCTGACGTTGGTGAGCATCAGGTCGCGATCGACGGCATCTTCCGGGAGCTCGACGGCGGGATCGGTCCACTCCTTGAACTTCTCGACGATCCAGGCGAGCTGCCCAGCAGGCGAGTCGGCGAGTCCGACCCCCAGCGTCTGCGGCCGCGTCGACTGGACGATCGCGTACCCCGCGCCATCCTCCATCTGCCGTTGCAGGCGTGCGAGCCGCGCCTGCTCGGCTTCACTCAGACCGGCCAGCTCTGCCGGATCCCCCGTGGGGAATCCGAGACTGCCGTTGACATGGACACCCACGACGTGCTCGGAGTCGATGCGGCCAAGCATTGGTGAGACCACAGAGCCGGTGTCGCCGCCTTGGGCGCCGTATCGCTCATAGCCAAGCTGGCTCATCAGCTCCGCCCATGCACGGGCGATCCGCGACATGTCCCATCCTGTCTCTCGCGTCGGCCCGGAGAATCCGAACCCGGGGATGGACGGGGCGATGACGTGGAACGCGTCGGCCGGGTCGCCGCCATGGGC
>DATHIJ010000588.1:0-6358 GCA_035489975.1 Propionibacteriaceae bacterium
AGCCGCCGTCGGCAAGTGCGGAGGGATAGAAGGGGCATAGCCACACCCCGTCCACACCAAGCCACTGGAGGTACGGCACTCGTGAGGTGATGCCCGGGAGGTCGCCAATCCCGTCACCGTTGCTGTCGGCGAAGCTGCGTGGGTAGATCTGGTAGACCACCGCCGTACGCCACAGGTCAGCCGTGGCCTTGGCGCGCACCAGATGATCATGACCGATCGTGCTTGTCACGCGACGAGTGTGCCTTATTCACATCGCTTTTTCGTGCGTTTCTCCGCACACGGTCGCAAATGTGGCCCGTTTGGGCGGAATCGGCATTATTTGTGGCCCTGTGCGGAGATACGTCTCCGACGAAGCAGGTCGGGGCGTGCCCATGCGCAGTCCCGCACCCGCGGCGAGCAGTAATCCGGCTGGCGACTTCGTGGTGTGACCAGCGCCACCATCGAACCCCAGCCGGAAAGGAGGGCTCGGCGTTGCCGGATTCACGTCGCGGCGGCTCGTTTGATCGCCTTCCGGATCCGGCAATAGGTGCCACACCGGCACACGTTCATGATCTGGTCGATGTCGGCGTCGGAGGGACTCGGTTTGGACTTGAGCAGCGCCGCGGCCTGCATGATCTGCCCGGGCTGGCAGAAGCCGCATTGGGCCACGTCCTCCTCGATCCACGCCTGCTGGACGGGGTGCAAGCCGCCCTCGGGAGCCAGGCCTTCGATCGTGGTGACCCGCTTCCCCACGACGTCAGCTGCGGTAAGCATGCAGACCTGAACAGCCTGGCCGTTCACGTGACAGGTGCACGCGCGGCACACGCCGACACCGCACCCGTACTTGGGCCCGGTCACGCCGAGCAGGTCGCGCAGCACCCAGAGCAGGGGCATGTCGGCCGGCGCGTCGACTTTGACGTTCTGGCCGTTGAGCTTGAATGAATAGTTGGGCACCGTCAGCTCCTCAGAAGTTGATCGGGAAGTTTCGGGGCTTCTTGCCTGTCGCGCGGGCGTACGCGTTGGCCACGGCTCCGGCTGCTGCTGGCACGCACAGCTCACCGACGCCGCCCGGCTCACCGGCTCCGCCGACAAGGTGCACGTCGCAGGTCAGGGGCGCGTCCGCCTGGCGGGCGTACTTGAAGTCGCTGAAGCTGCCCTCCCGAAACGCGCCGTTGTCCAGGTGATTGCCGGCCAGCAGCACGGTGCTGATGCCGTCGATGACGCTGCCCATGGCCTGGGCCCGTACCCCACTTGGATTGATCTGACGCCCCACGTCCAGGGCCATGACGGCTTTGGTGACTCGCGGGTTTGAGCCTCTGCAGTCGATCTCGACCAGGCATGCCGCGAGCGACCGATATTCCGCATGCAGCGCCACACCCTGTGCGGTCCCGGGCAACATTGCTCGGCCCCAGTTGCCTTCGCTGGCAACCTTGTCGAGCACCGCGCGAGCCTTCTCGGTTTTGAGGAACATCGAGCGCATTTCGACCGGGTTCTTTCCGATTGCCTTTCCGATCTCGTCCACGAGGATCTCCTCAGCGGTACGAGCCTGGGCGGAGTAGACCGACCGCCAGGTTGCGGTCGGCATGTCGTATGAGACCTCGTTGAGGCTTTCGGTGACGACTCCGAAGTTGTACGGGCAGACCTGGCTGATGTTGAAGAACGCCGCGCCGATCGTCGGGCTGACGTAGCCGGCGTCGATGAGAGCCTGACCGGTGCCGCTCCCCAAGTCCAGCTCCACGCACGACGCGCGATGTTCGTAGGACAGGACTTCCCTGGGCACAGCAGGCAGATCTGTGTACACGGCGCGCAACTGGTGGTGGCTGCGCGGGCGTACCCGGCCATGGCGCATGTCATCGTTGCGAGTCCACATGAGCTTCACGGGATGCCCGATCGCTTTCGATACGCGCGCTGCCTCGACTGCCGGTTCGTGGTAGATCCGTCGGCCGAAGGAGCCGCCCGCTCGTATCACGTGCAGGGTCACCTGGTCGGCGCTGAGCCCGACGGCGGAAGCGACCGCCGACTGGGCGCCGGTCGGTGACTTGCTCGCCACCCAGATCTCTGCGGAGTCAGAGTGCACATCGGCCACCGCGCTGCCGACCTCCATCGGTGCGTGGTTGACGAAAGCGAACGAGAAGGTTGCGTCGAGCTTCTGGGTCGACGGAAGCGCCGGCGTCATCGGTGGGATCGCTGCGGTGAGCCGGGATTCTATGTCTTCATCGGAGACACCGTCGACCGTGCCTGATCCCCAGGTCACGTCAACCGCTGACCTCGCCTTTAACGCCTGGTGGAAGGTCTTCGCGCTCACTGCCACACCGGTCGGCAGCTCGGTGACCGCCACGACCCCAGACATGTTCAAAGCTTCTGACGCGTCGTATGACTGCACCTTGCCTTTGAGCGTCGGCGGTCTGATGACAACTGTCGGAAGGGCGTCCGGGACATCGACATCGAGCGCGTACTTCGCCGCACCGGTCACGATGCTTCGTGCGTCGATGCGCGGCGTCGCCGTTCCGATGAGCTTGTACTCCGATGCGGGCTTCGGATCGGTGGATACGGCTGGTTGGTCGACCTGGGCCGCCGCTTCGGTGAGGGACCCGTACGTGGCAGAGCGACCGTCAGGGGCCCAGACCGCGGTGTCCCGCGTGGTAAGCGAATCTGCCGACACATTCCACCGTTGGGCCGCCGCCGTGACGAGCCGGGCGCGGGCCTCCGCCGCAATCGAGCGCACCGGATCCCACAGTGAGCGAACCGAGGACGACCCACCGGTGGATTGCGCAGTTCCGAGGTCCTGGCGGGCGTCCTCCAGCGGAGCGTCGACATCAACGAGGCGCGCGTCGATCTCGTCGGCAATGATGATCGCGAGTGCCGTCGTGATGCCCTGCCCGACCTCCGCACGCGGCACTCGGAAGATGATCCGGTTCTCTGGCGTCACCTCGAGGACGAAGAGATCTTGATTTTGCTTCGTCGCGATCGACATGACATCGCCGAGGTCGAAGTGGTCCCCCGGTTGCGGTGGACTCGGCACGACGGCGTGTGCGTTCCCGGGGGCGATGACGCTGCTCGCCGCAACGGTGAGAACGGGGGCCGCAACGACGTAGGTGAGGAACCTGCGTCGAGTCAGCGGCCCGCCAGCGGTGGGGCCGCCCGACGGCACGGCGTCCTGTGAGGCGGCGTCCTGCGGCGTGGGGGCTGGCATCGAGGATCCTTCTCTGCGGAGTTGTGTCCGGACTGCGACAGGTCCACTGCTCAACTTGTCGCTCGATTTTGGCCAATGGCCCACGCGGGAGCGTACCGTGCGGCGCTCGGTGCTGCAGCCGTTCTGCCGAGACCCTCTGGCGGTTGTGCCTCGATCGGGCGTACGCGAGGATCAGATCAACCTCCAACAAAATCCATTCCGAGCTGCCGAGGAGGCACCTATGAGCGAATCCGTCGCCGTCAATGTTGCCGAGGAGGGCGCCAGCCAGGCTGTGGGATCCAAGCTCCTCGGCCGGGTAGCGCTGGTCACCGGTGGTACCAGGGGAATTGGCGCCTCCATCTCAGAGGAGCTGGCGTCGCAGGGTGCGACTGTTGCGGCCGGCTTCAGTAGAGACGTAGAGCGCGCCGATCAGTTCGCCCGAACCTTCGCCGACAGATTCTCGACACAGGTCAGCACACACCGCGGCAACGTCGCTTCTCCAGACGACTGCCGCCGGGTGGTCAACGAAATCCTCGAGCAACACGGCCGGCTCGACATCCTGATCAACAACGCCGGGATCACGATTGACAAGACGATCCTCAAGCTGACCGACGACGACTGGCGCAAGGTCTTGGACGTCAACCTTTCGGGCGCGTTCTTCTTGTCACAAGCAGTGCTGGGGCACATGGTCGAGCGAGGCAGCGGCCGGATCATCAATGTCAGCTCGATCATTGGCGAGATGGGCAACATCGGGCAGGCCAACTATGCAGCTTCCAAATCTGGTCTATTCGGATTGACCAAAACCTTCGCCCGTGAGGCCGCATTCCTGCTCGAGCGATCGGGCAAGCTGACCGAGGACAGCGTGGGGCTGACCGTGAACACTGTGGCTCCGGGCTACACCTTGACTGACATGGTGGCGGCGGTGCCGGAGAAGGTGCTCGACAGGATCAAAGCTCAGATTCCGCTGCGTCGCTTCGGGCGCCCCGAGGAGATTGCGCGGGTCGTAGGATTCCTCGCCGCGGACGAGTCGTCCTACATCACCGGTCAGGTGTGGGGTGTCAACGGCGGCATGGATATGTAGCTAGGTTCCGAGGCGAGATCGTCTCCAGGATCGGAAGCGCTACCGCTCAGGTTTCCAACACGTACGTGCCGGGCGCGTCGGTGATCGGTTGGTACTTACGACTACCCATCCGCGGCGGTTTCCGCATCGCGCCGGCTCGCGCCGTTATCCATTTGGCCCAGTCCTCCCACCAGGTCATCGGAGAGGTTGTCGCCGCCGCCAACCACTGGTCCGGATCCGCAGGCAACGGTTGGTCTCCCTCCAGGACATGATGAATCGACTTCGGACTCGGCGGGTTCACAATGCCTGCGATATGGCCTGAGTTGGAGAGCACGAAGCGCACTTTCCCGCCCGGCAGCCGCGCGCCGGCGTACGAACTCCGCCACGGTGCGATGTGATCTTGCTCCGCGGAGAGGAAGTACAGGTCTTGATCAACTTTCTCAAGATCAAGTTGCCGCCCTGCGAGTTCCATGACGCCGCGGGCAAGCTGGTTCTCCACATAGCAGCTGCGCAGGTAGAAGGTGTGCATCTCGGCCGGCATTCGGGTCGAGTCGTTGTTCCAGCTGAGCAGGTCGAACGCCGGCGGTTCCTCTCCCATCAGCCAGCTACTGACGGCGTAGTTCCAGATGAGGTCGTTGGTGCGGAGCAGATTGAAGGAGCGCTGCATATCTTCCTTCGGTAGGAAGCCGGTACGCTGCATCGTCCGCTCCAGCCGGCGGATGGTTGCTTCGTCTGTGAAGACGCCGAGCAGCCCCGGTTCACTGAAGTCGATCAAGGTATTCAAGAACGTCGCCGAGTTGATCAGGTCCATGCCGACCGCATCCAGGTACGCAAGTGTCGCCATCGTGAGCGTGCCGCCAAGGCACAGTCCGAGCAGGTTGATCTTGTCAGCACCAGTGATGTCGCCGACTACCTCAAGCGCCGCGATCGGGCCCGAGATCAAGTAGTCGTCCATCTTCACATGACGCATCCGGTCATCAGGATTGTGATAACTGATCATGAAGACGGTATGCCCGTGGTCAACAGCCCACTGCACGAGGCTGCGGCCCGGAGCCAGATCCATCACGTAGTACTTGTTGATCCAGGGTGGGCTGAACAGCAACGGGATCTTATGCACCTCCGGGGTGCTTGGCGCGTACTGAATCAGCTCCATCAGTTCGTTGCGGAACACCACCTTGCCCGGTGTGATGGCCATGTCCTTGCCGACTGCGTGCGCACCCGGAACGACCTGACGCGGCGCGCCCCGATTAGTGCGCAGATCATGGATGAAATTGCGCCCCCCCTTCGCCAGAGAAAGCCCGCCGGTATCCAAGGCCTTCTTGATCACGACAGGGTTACCAGGCACGAAGTTGGTGGGAGCCAGGGCGTCTATCATCAGCTGGGCGGCGAACTCCGCCTTCTGCTTCACCGCGGGCGGCGTGTCGGTACCCCGAACGATCTCGAGTAGGGCCTGCTCCCAGTCGTGGTAGATCTCCCGGAGCCACCAGTACCCGGCGTTCTCGCTCCAAGCCGGATCGGCGAACCGCCTGTCCTTGCCACGCTTCGGCGCGTACGACGCGGTGCCGCCTAGGCCGCGCACGGTTGCGGCGGTGGTGGCGCGAAGCATTTCGCCTGCGGTGTGGGTCAGCACGCCGACCACCTTGCCGGGACGTGATGCCGCCGAGAAGCCTGTACGCAGCAACGGCTCGAACAGCGCGAGTGGGTCGAGCTGACCCATCAACTCGCTGCCGCTGATCAGATTGCGACCCGCCGTCAGGAGCTCGTCAAGTTGGTCGCGGACCGCCTCGTCGATGGTGTCCCAGTCGTGGTCCGCGCCGGGCCGAGAGGCTGTCGTCTCGCTCATCGCGCCCGGCCCCTGCGGCGTTGGATAGTCACCTGCCGAAGCGCCTGGTACGCCTCAACCAGCGAGCGGCGCTGCGAAGTTGTGAGGTCCGGATCAGCCTGGATTGCCTCAATGACCTCTGCCGACTGCGCTGCAGGTTCTTCGCCTCGGAGCATGTCGGCAGAGACATTAAGGGATTCAGCGATCGCACGGAGCACCTCCTCCGACGGCGCTCGGAGCCCGTGCTCGATCTGAGAAAGGTACGGATTGGAGATGCCAGCCATCGCCGCAACCTGACGCATCGACAGCTCAGCGAGCTCTCGTT
>DATHIJ010000589.1:0-5030 GCA_035489975.1 Propionibacteriaceae bacterium
TTCCGGCCGAGGATGAAGGCCTGCGACGAACTGTCGTTACGAGCGAGTTCGGTTGCTCCTGCTGGTAGCTCCCAGCTGTCGTAGTGCCATTGGAACCACTCGCCCGCGGGAACCAGGGATTCATCATCGGACTCGATCTCGACCCAGCCGAGCTCGGGTGTCGCGGCCTTGGAAACGGATCCTCCGTGAGCTGCGGCCAGCAGCTGCCCACCGAAACAGATGCCGAACACCGGCACGTGATCATGGTGGGCGTCCCGCAACATGGCAAGCTCCGGCAGCACCCAGGACCCAATGGTGTCATGATCATATACAGACCAGGGTGCACCCATGGAGATGATCACGTCGAAGTCTGTGGGCTCTGGGAATCGAGTCTCGACATTGGGTGATCGAAAACGGCTCTCGGACACCACCTGGTGTACGCCGAGGTCATATCCGCGCTCGACAAACCGTTCGCCGACGAATCCGGGAGTGCAGATGTGGTCATGCTGGATCATCAGTGCACGCACGGCCCGAGTCTAATTTGGATCCGAACAATGCCTTTCGACAAGCCAAGGGCACATTCACAAGAAGCTCAATCACGTTCTCGACAATCTCAGGGCGCATGGGGCGCATCTTGTCGGCAGCCCCGCCCGCCGCTATCGTTCGTATCCAAACAAATTGTTGGCTGCTGCGACGGGCGGACGCGATTGTGACAGTGACGACCACGAAAACCATCATCCGGGAGCACGAGACCGATCTGGTCGTCCGGGAGGCGCGGGCCGTCGCTGATGACGTGGTAGTTCTCACTCTTGCCGACCCGCGTGGCGCAGAGCTTCCGGCGTGGACGCCAGGCGCCCACGTCGACCTCATTCTCAGTGATGATCTGACCCGCCAATACTCGCTGTGCAGCAGCCCGTCGAAACCCGAAGTGTGGCAGGTGGGTGTACTTCGCGCGCCCGACAGTCGTGGTGGCTCTGAGCGAGTGCACGCTGCCCTGACTCCGGGATCGCTAGTCCGCGTCCGGGGGCCGCGCAACCACTTTCCGCTAGTGGCGAGCCGGCGTTATCTCTTCATCGCGGGCGGTATAGGAATAACGCCGATCCTGCCGATGATCGCGGAGGCTGAAGCGGCCGGTGCGGACTGGCACCTCCACTACGGCGGCCGGGAGCGGGCGTCGATGGCCTTCCTCGATGAACTGGCCAGCTACGGCGACCGGGTGAGGATCGTGCCGCAGGACGAGATGGGCATGCTCGATCTGGAATCTGTCCTCGGGACACCGCAGCCAGACACGCTGGTCTATTGCTGCGGCCCGGAGGGCCTTCTCGGCGCAGTCGAGAAATTCTGCGAGAGCTGGCCGCCAGGCACACTGCACCTCGAACGGTTCTCGGCCAAGCCCCAGGAGCTCACCGGCGAGGCAGAAGCGTCGTTCGAGCTCGTGTTGGAACGCTCCGGTCTGACCTTGCAGGTGCCGCCCGACAAGTCCGTACTCACTGTGATCCGGGAAGCAGGCGTTAGCGTTCTCGCCTCGTGCCTGGAAGGCGTCTGCGGAACGTGTGAAACCGAAGTCATCGACGGCGACGTTGATCATCGCGACTCCGTGCTCAACGAGGAGGAGCAAGCCTCGAATGAATACATGATGGTCTGTGTTTCACGGTGCCGCTCGCCCCGACTGACCCTCAACCTGTGAGCGGAGAGGATCCCATGAGCCCACAAGGCACAACGAGCAGCCGCTTCGCCCAGATTCACCCCCGCAACTGTTGGTACATGCTGGCCACCAGCGATGAGGTCGGCCGGGAACCGCTCGGTCGGCGTGCCGTCGACATTGGTGTCGTCTTGTTCCGCACCACCGACGGCACCGCCGTCGCGCTGGAGGATCGGTGCGCACACCGGCCGTACCCGCTCAGCCTCGGTCGCGTCGACGGCGACCACATCGTTTCCGGATACTCCGGTTTCGTGTACGACGCGCGAGGCTTCTGCGTCCACGTGCCGACGCAGAGCGAGATCCCGGTCGGGGCCCGGGTGCGCGCATTCCCGCTGCATGAAGATGGCGTTTTCGTGTGGGCCTGGCTGGGGGAGCCATCGCTGGCTGCGCTGCGGCCACCGCCGGTCACCCCGTGGCTCAGTGACCCGGGTTGGTCGACCCTAGGCGAGGTGTGGGAGACCAAGGCGGACCTACTGCTGCTGCACGAGAACTTCGCCGACATCACCCATGTCGCGGTTGTCGACCCGTTCATAGCGCCGCCAGTGCTGCGCAGCTCTCCACCCCCGCTTGAAGTGGAGGTCACGGAGACAACGGTTTCGTTCTCTCGGGCGTACCAGCCTGCGCCCATTCCGGCCTGGCAAGCCGAGCTTCTTGGGCTGCCGGCCGATGCCGAACACGTCCAGCATGAAAAGGGCGCATTCGTGACGCCTGGTCTTTGGGTGGATCGGTGGGACGTCTACGAGGAATCCGGAGCCGGTGAGACGAAGGTCCATACTTTCCGCTTTACCCACGCCATTACGCCGATCTCTTCAGGACGGACCCGGCACGCGTGGCGGGTAAGCCGGAACTTCGCGCTCGGCGAGCAGGCAGGAAGGGTGCTGCTGCCGATCTTCACCGACTATTACCGGCGGGTGCAGCGGATTCTGGAGACCATGCAGGAGGTCCTGGATGCCGACGGACCCCGGAGAGAGATCAATGTCAGCGCTGACGCTGCGGCGCTCCAGGTACGCAAGATCATCCGCAATATGGTGGCCGATGAGACCGGGGCTGGGCTTCGGCGGTCTGTCTCTGCGGCGAGCCGAGCGGTCCGCAATCGCTGAGTCTGACTCACCGTCCTGACCGACGGCGAGCACGATCAAAAGCCTCAGCCGCTCGTGTGGTCAGGATTGTCGGGGTGTCGGCGTGACCCCAGCGGCCGGGTACGCCGGTCAGCCCGAGGCTCCCGATAGCGCGTGGGACGTACGGTTTGCTCGTCAGATCATGGCCCAGCGGCTCGAGTCCGAGCAGTACCCGAATCAGCAGCAGCGGTGTGCCGGCAGCCCAGGCCTGCGGGGAGCATGCAGTCGGATATTCCACCGGAAACTCAGTCAGCGCCCGTGGATAGCCAGCGAAAACTTCCGGTAGCCGATGATCGAAGTAGCCGGCTGCCTCCAGCATCGCGAGAGCGATCCGGCCGGCCTCCTCCCGACGCTGATACCTGGCGAGACCAGCGGCGATCAGGCTGTTGTCGTGTGGCCAAACCGTGCCGTCGTGGTATCCGAGCGGGTTGAAGGCCGGCTGCCCCATCGCGAGCGTGCGCACTCCCCAACCGCTGAACAGCAGGTCGCCCATGAGGTGATCGACAACGGCGTCAACCTTGGAGTCGTCCACGATCCCGCTCCACAGCAGGTGGCCCATGTTTGAGGTCAGGGTCCGCACCTGACGTTTCTCGCCGTCAAGCGCGAGGGCGAAGAAGTCGTCGCCGTCGACCCAGAAATCGGAATTGAATCGGGTCTTGAGATCGGCCGCATCGCGTTCCAGCCGGTCAGCCGTGGTGTTGTCATGCCACACCTCCCGAGCCAGCCGCGCGGCACGGATCCGAGCGTCGTAGGCATAGCCCTGCAGCTCGCAGGTTGCCCGTGGCAGGCTAGCCAGCTCCCCGTCGGGGTGCACGATCGAGTCCCAGGAGTCCTTCCAGCCCTGGTTTGCAAGTCCGCTGTCCAGGTTGCGGCGTTCATACTCCAGGTAGCCGTCGCCGTCCAGGTCACCGTGGTGTTCCAGCCAGTCCAGCGCCGCTCGCGCGTGCGGCTCCAGCTGGGCCACCAGATCGGTATCTCCGGACCACCGTTCGTATTCGTCAAGCAAGATCAAGAACAGCGGCGTGGAGTCCGCCGATCCGTAGTACGGCGACTGCGGCCAGTCCTGAAAGTAGGTGAGTTCACCGAAACGCAGCTCATGCAGGATCTTGCCTGGCTCTGCGTCGCGGAAGTCGTCCCACACGAGCGCCTGCCGCCGAGCCAGCACCTGCAGCGTGGCCGAGGCAAGCTGCGGAACGAATGGCAGCGTCTGGTAACTGGTGATCAAGCTGTCGCGCCCGAATACAGCCATGAACCAAGGCAATCCAGCCGCCGGAATGGCTGCGCCTTCCGGAAGTGCCTGGGCGTGCAAGCGCAGTGCGGCGAGATCGCGAAGGCTGCGCTCGTAGGTGTGCCGGAGGTTGTCCCAGCTGGCACGTAGTTCGGGTGCGGCTTCCAGCCAAGCGTCCATCTGGTCGCGGTGATTGCCTTGCGGACGGTTGCTCGTGGATGAGGGCGGGCCACCCGCCGCTACGGGCTCCACCCGCGGCGACACAGACTCAAATGAGACTTGAAGGGCTCTGGACCAGGACTCTGCAGGCGCTAGTCGCAACAGGAAAACCGCCGCACCCTGACTCAACCGCGCACCTTGAGCGTGGACGATGGTGCGACGTTCGAAGTCTTCCCGCTGGTAGCTCAGCTCGATTTCGTGGCTGCGAACCCGGCGAGAGATGGTGCCCCGCTTGGTCAGTTGCCTGTCCTTGACCTCGAAGAGGTCGGCGAAGTCGGCATCGAAGGTCATCGACAGCTCGACGACGATCTCCTCCCGGCCGGAGTTGATCACGGTGAGTTTCTCGTGTAGGTCCTCTCCGCTGCCCGCGCCCAGGGTGCGTTCGCGGATCACCGACAGGGCGGGATTCTGGTACACAGTGCTGCCAGGACCCGCGAGGAAGAAGGTCGCTGACGCGTAGCCCGGCTCGCCGTTGGACAAGGTGTCCAGCCTCTCGCCGTCGATGGCAAGTTGCCAGCGCGAGAGATGGCGCATATCGCGGTAGAACAGCCCGAGCACTTCATCCGGGTCCGGGGCGGCGTCGCCGACCAGGTCACTGACCATGAAGGTGCTGCCTTCGAGGCAATTGATCTGCGGTGCCTTCACCCATCCCACCATTGCACAGGACCCCCGGATTGGTCACGGCTGTGCAGGGGTATTGTCCGGGCTGAGCCGACGCGCCCCCCGCGTTGGCCCCTCGGGGGAGGAGTTTCAGTGCTGATCGGGTTAGTCGCACCACCCTGGC
>DATHIJ010000590.1:0-3440 GCA_035489975.1 Propionibacteriaceae bacterium
CAGGCGTGGTTGACGCTCTGTGAGCGCGTGGTGAAGGGCAAACTGGGCACTGCAGGCACTGTCGTGGACAATGAGGAGCTTCGCGAAGTCTTCATGGACGAGTTTCGGAAGCGGATCAAGATGGGCCCCAAGGCGCTCCGCACTGCCTCGCAGACCGATCCCAATCTGATGGATTCCAGCAAGCGCGGCTAGTACTTTGTCCAGCAGTCCATACGGCAACTGCTGACAAGCTGAGGCTTGCTCCAATAGCCTGCGAGCGATGAGTATTCCGGACGTGGCGCCGCTGCTCGAGGGCGAACCGCCTCATGATCAAGTCGTCTTTGCGACACGACTGCAGCGGTATTGGCCGGATCTGCTGACCGGCCTGACAGGCGCCTATCCGGACCATGCACCAGAGATGGCCTACCGCCTGGTGGAGATCGCCGCGCAGAACTTTAGGCAGCGGCCCGCCGACCTGCGACTCCTCGACCTGCGCCGGCACGCCGATCCGCAGTGGTTTCAACACCCTCGGATGCTCGGCTACGCCACTTACACCGATCTTTTCGCCGGCGACCTGAAGGGCGTCGCCGATCGGGTGGACTACCTCGCGGAGCTCGGGGTGACCTATCTGCACCTCATGCCGTTGCTCAAACCACGGCCTGGCCAGAATGATGGCGGCTACGCCGTTATGGACTATCGCGCCGTACGCTCAGACCTCGGCAGTATTGACGACGTTCGGGATCTGGCCACTGTGCTCCGCTCGCGCGGGATCTCCTTGACTCTGGACCTTGTCCTGAACCACGTTGCGACCGAGCATCAGTGGGCAGTGAACGCACGTGCCGGCGACCCTTTCTACCGGCAGTACTTCCATATGTTCGCCGACCGGGAGCTGCCGGACGCGTACGAGCGGACGTTGCCTGAGGTTTTCCCGGACTTCGCACCTGGCAACTTCAGCTACGACGAGGAGTCCGCATCCTGGGTGTGGACGACATTCAACACCTGGCAATGGGACCTCAATTGGCACAATCCCGACGTCTTTTACGAGTTCGCGGATTTGATCTTGTGGCTGGCCAATCTTGGCGTGGAGTGCCTGCGCCTCGACGCGATTGCCTTTATCTACAAGCGGATGGGTACCAACTGCCAGAACCAGCCCGAGGTGCACGCCATTACGCAAGGCCTGCGGTCGGTTGCCCGGATCGCTGCCCCAGCGTTGATCTTCAAGGCCGAGGCGATTGTCGGCCCCTCCGACCTTGCCCCGTATCTGGGGGTGGGCAAGCACGCCGGCAAGGTCAGCGACATGGCGTACCAGAACTCTTTGATGGTGCAGATCTGGTCGGCGCTGGCTGCAAAGGACACTCGGCTGTTCTGTGCCGCTTTGAACCGTTTTCCGGCCAAGCCGGCTACCACGGTGTGGGGCACGTACCTGCGCTGTCACGACGATATTGGCTGGGCGATCGATGACGGCGACGCAGCCTCGGTCGAGCTCAATGGCTTCGAACATCGCCGCTTTCTTTCTGAGTATTACGCGGGCCTCTATCCGATGAGTGATGCCCGCGGCCTGATATTCCAAGAGAATCTCGCCACCGGCGATCGCCGGATCAGCGGAACTGCGGCAGCGCTGGCTGGGATCGAATCGGCGCTTAACACTGGCGATGAAATCCACCTGGAGCTGGCAGTGCGTCGTTATCTGCTGGCGTACAGCCTGGTACTGGGGTTCGGTGGGTTGCCGCTGATCTACATGGGCGACGAACTCGCCCTGCGGAATTACCACGACTTCGTCGAAGACCCGGACCATGCCGATGACAACCGCTGGGTTCATCGGCCGCCGATGCCATGGGACCTGGTGGAGAACCGGCACATCGAAGGAACCGTTGAGTATCGCGTCTGGCACGGCCTGCGGCACATCATCGCCGTGCGTTCCTCGCTGCCAAGCCTGGACGCCTCCGTCGAGAGTGAGATCCTCGACCCGGTAAACCCAGCCATCCTGGTGTTTCAGCGCCGGTATCAGACTCAGACGATGGTCGGTGTGTACAACATGACGACCGAGCCGCAGAAGCTACCGCGCTGGGTGATTGCGCTCGGCAACTGGGCATGGGATGCGCTGACCGACGAGACCCCGTTGACCGATGGGCCGCTCACTCTGGATGGCTACCAGGTGCGCTGGTTCGTACAACAGACGTGAGTGACGCTCGCGAGCACGCGATCGGCGAGATACGCGCCGAGCTTTCGGAGCTCGACCTGGACTGGGCCGAGTCGGCGCCGGGGCTGTTCTCGGTCAGCTTGCCTGGTACCCGCAAGCTGGTCACCGAATGCGCCCTTCAGGTTGGCAAGCACGGACTGAACCTGCGGGCCTTTGTCGCACGCAAGCCCGATGAGAACGATGTCGGTGTCTACCGATGGCTGCTGGAGCGCAACCTCAAACTGCACGGCGTCTGCTTTGCAGTGGATGCGCTTGGAGACATTTACTTGACGGGCAGCCTGCCGGTTGAGCTGGTCAGCCGCACCGAGGTTGATCGGCTCCTTGGCGCGGTGGCTGAAGCGGCCGACGACAGTTTCAATGTGATTTTGGAACTGGGGTTTGCCGAGAGCATCCGACAGGAGTGGGCCTGGCGGCGTTCGCGCGGGGAGTCGACCGCGAACCTGGCGGCCTTCAGCCATCTGGATCCGGGTGAACCTCCGAAAAGCTGATCTGCCAGCAGCGGGCAGAGTCGCCTGGCCACTAGGCTCGCTGCCATGGAAATGACCTGGAAACGTGGCGACTACCGGCCCGAGCGCTGGGTTATGTCATGACAGGAATCTTGATCCTCTTGCGGCACGGCGAGAGCGAGTGGAACGCCAAGAACCTGTTCACCGGCTGGGTCGATGTTGGTCTGAGTGCCAAGGGCGAAGCCGAGGCCATCCGTGGCGGTGAACTGCTCGTTGAGAGCAATCTGTTGCCCAACGTGGTGCACACCTCGGTACTTCGTAGGGCGATCGAGACGGCGCAGATTTCGCTCGATGCCGCTGATCGGCTCTGGCTCGAGACCAAGCGTTCCTGGCGGCTGAACGAGCGCCACTACGGGGCGCTCCAGGGCAAGGACAAGGCGGCCACGCTCGCGGAATTCGGTGAGGAGCAGTTCATGCTCTGGCGCCGCTCGTACGACATTCCGCCCCCGCCGATCGACAATGACGATCAGTACGCGAACTTCGATGATCCGAAGTACGCCGGCCTGCCGAGCGAAGCGCGGCCAAAAACCGAATGCCTCAAGGACGTTCTGATACGCGCACTGCCGTACTGGTACGACGAGATCGTGCCCGACCTACGAGCAGAGAAGGTGACACTGATCGCTGCTCACGGCAACTCACTGCGCGCAAGCGTGAAGCATCTGGATCAAATGAGTGACCAAGCGGTGGGAAGCCTCAACATTCCGACCGGTATCCCGTTGATTTATGAGCTCGATGACGATCTAAAGCCGGTCGAG
>DATHIJ010000591.1:0-5537 GCA_035489975.1 Propionibacteriaceae bacterium
TCGAACACAGCCAACCCCACCATGCTCTCCGCTGGCTACAAGCACAATGTGGTCCCGGGCCGTGCCGAGGCTGGCGTCGACGGCCGGTTTCTCCCCGGCAGTGAGGAGGAGTTCTACGCCACCATTGCCGATCTGATAGGCGACAAGGTTCGCTACGAGATCCTCACTCATAATCCGTCGGTCGAGACCGAGTTCTCAGGCGCCCTAGTCGAGGCGATGCAGGTCTGCTTGCAGGCGGAGGATCCGGGTGCGCGGGCTGTGCCCTACCTGTTCAGCGGGGGTACCGATGGAAAGGCTTGGCAGAGCATTGGCGTTCGGTGTTTCGGCTTTGCTCCGCTACGCCTGCCTCCAGACCTGGACTTCATGGGCATGTTCCACGGCGTCAACGAGCGAGTACCCACCGATTCGCTGGAGTTCGGCGCTCGCGTTCTGGACCGCTTCTTTGACAAGGCGTGATGCGTCCGGACTCCAAACGCGTTGTGCGAACACCTGCCCTACAGCTTGGGCGCCCACTATATTGGCCCGCAATGACGGTACGTCGTGTCGAGTATGAGGTGGAGCGAGTCCGACTGGGCCGCCACCTTTCGCGCAACGCCGTTCGACAGTTGTTGACCGATCACGCGGAGTATGGCGGCTGGGAGCTTGCCCGACTGCGGCGCTATCGAGACGGCACGCGGGATGCGTGGATCCGTCGCAAGATCATTCGGTTCCCCCGGCGCTGACACGCTCCCTCGGCCGGCGTCGCCAAACTCTGACAACTCAGTCGGCAAGCGCTGACAACTCGGCCTGGATCGTGCTGGCACCAACTCAGCGTCCGGCGTTGGGTCCGCCGGAGACATCGTCGAGCGCCGAGACGATCTCGGCTGGCAGCCTCTGGCCTTCCACTGCCAGGGCCGGGGCCAATTGGCCTGCGGTACGGGCGCCGAGCAGCGGAGCGGTGACCCCCGGAGCGTCGCGTACCCAGAGCAACGCCACCTGGAGCGGGCTGAGATCCAAGCCTTCGGCCGCTCTGACGACCGCCTCAACCACGCCGCGGCTGCGCTGCTCGAGATAGGGCTCGACGAACCAGGAAAAGTGGTCGGTCGCTGCCCGGGATCCGCGTGGGGTGCCGTTCCGGTACTGCCCAGTCAGCACCCCGCGGCCAAGTGGTGACCACGGAAAGAGGCCCATATCAAAGGCCCGCACGGCTGGGAGCACCTCGACTTCTGCCCGGCGCGCGAGCAGGGAGTACTCGACCTGAGCACTGGTAACGGGCGTACGACCCGGAAACGCTCGTTGCCAGGTTGCGGCCTGTGCCGTCTGCCAGCCGACGAAATTCGATACTCCGACATAGCGCACTCTGCCGGTTGACACGGCGTAGTCCATCGCGTCCAGCGATTCATCAATGGGAGCCTCACCCCAGGCGTGAATCTGCCACAGATCGATGTAGTCGCTCTGCAGTCGCCGAAGTGATCCGTCAAGATCGCGAAGTAACGCGCGCCGCGAGGTATCGACGATCCGCTTGCCGTCCCTGATCACGAACCCGGCCTTGGTGGCAATCACGACCTCGTCCCGGTTTCCGAGCTCACGGACCAGTCGGCCGACGATGCGCTCAGCATCGCCTGCGCCGTACGCGGCGGCGGTGTCGATCAAGGTGCCACCGGCGCCGGAGAACATCTCGAGCAGGGCATGAGCGTCCTCTTCCGGTGTATCGCGGCCCCAGGTCATCGTTCCAAGCCCGAGTCGCGAGACGCGCAGCCCGCTGCTCCCGACCTGCCGCGTGTCCATGGGGGAGACCCTAACGGCCTGCCGGGCTCTTTGCTCCGCGAGCAGGTAGGCACCAGCATCAAGGTGCGCGCCGCGCGAGCAGGAAGCACCTTCGGCACTACCGTGTCTGCCATGCGCCTCGGGCTCAACCTCGGCTATTTGGTCGGATCCGATGATCCGCATGGGCAGCTGCGGCTGACCCAGCACGCTGAGGCCACGGGCTGCACTGTGGTCTGGGCCTCTGAGGCGTACGGCTCCGATAGTCCCACTGTTCTCGCCTGGCTTGCTGCCCAGACCTCGACAATCGAGCTGGGCTCGGCGGTGATGCAAATCCCGGCCCGAACCCCTGCCATGACCGCAATGACCGCCGCCAGCCTCGATGTGTTGACCGGCGGGCGCTTTCGGCTGGGTCTTGGTGTGTCCGGACCACAGGTATCGGAGGGCTGGCACGGCGTACGGTTCGACAAGCCTTTGGCTCGAACGCGGGAGTACATCGCGGTGGTCAGCAAAGCGCTGTCGCGGTCGACTGTGACCTTCAGCGGTGAGCACTACCAGCTGCCGCTACCGGATGGCCCCGGCAAACCACTCAAGCTGACCATCGCCCCGATCAGCGAGCACATTCCGATTTATCTCGCGGCAGTTGGGCCGAAGAACCTGGAGCTTGCCGGCGAGCTGGCTGATGGGTGGTTGGCCATCTTCTACGCCCCGGAGTTTGCGCCTGAGCAGCTGGACAAGGTGCGGTCCGGCCGCGCTCGGGCCGGCAAGGACCTTGTCGGCTTCGACGTCGTCCCCAGCGTGCCACTGGTTGTGGGCGCAGACCCTCGTATGTGTGCTGATCAGGTCCGTAGCTACGCGGCCCTGTATTTGGGCGGGATGGGCAGTCGTGAAAAGAACTTCTACAACGAGCTCGCGGTGCGGATGGGCTTTGGCGAAACCGCGGCAATGGTGCAGGACCTGTTTCTCAGCCGGAGGCATCGGGACGCCATGGCGGCCGTCCCATTCGACCTCATCGACCGGACGTCATTGCTCGGCGATCGGGACCGCATCGCCGACCGTCTTCAGCTGCTAGCTGGATCCGGAGTGACCACCTGCGCGCTCGTACCATACGGCGGCTCCGTCGAGGAGAAGATCAACGCCCTCACGGTAGCCGCAGAGGCGCTGGAACGCTCCGGAGTTGGGTCCTAGCCGACCGGCCATTGGCCAGCGGGCTCACATTGGGGCCAAAGGGCTCAATACCCCCGTCAGCAGCAACACCACAACGAGCGCTGCCAGCGCGAGCCGATAGATCACGAACGGCAGGAACGTATGCGTGCTCACGTAACGCAGCAGCCAGGCGATCACCGCGTAACCAATGACGAACGAGATCACGGTCGCCAACGCGATCGGACCCCAAGCCGGAGGCACCGGGTCAGCGGAAATGTCAGCCAGCTTGAAAAAGCCGGAGCCGACCACTGCTGGTATGGCCAGCAGGAATGAGTACTTGGCAGCCGCAACCCGCTGGTAGCCGAGCGCCAGCCCGCCGGCAATGGTGGCACCGGATCGGGAAACACCTGGAATCAAGGCAAGCGACTGCACCAGGCCCAGAAAGATCCCGTGCCGCCAGGTCATGGACTCCAGTGGCCGCGCATTCAGCGCGATTCGGTCGATCACTCCGATGATTATGCCGAAACCCGCAAGCATCCCGGCCGTCGTCCAGAGGTTACGTAGCCCATGATCAATCGCATCCTGGAACACAAGTCCGAGCACGACGATCGGGACCGATCCAATGATCACCAGCCAACCCAGCCTGGCCTCTGGGTCGTCGCGCGGTAACTTGCCGATCAACGCAAGCGTCCAGCTCTTGATGATCCGCCAGATGTCTTTGCGAAAGTAAATGATCACCGCACTCTCGGTGCCGAGCTGGGTGATCGCGGTGAAAGCTGAGCCGGGGTCCTGGCCTCCGAAGGCCTGACCGACGATCGACTGATGAGCACTCGAGGAAATGGGGAGAAACTCCGTCAGGCCCTGCACGATGCCAAGCACCAGTGCCTCCAGCCAGCCCATGGGTTACTGCTCCTCGCCTCAGCCCGCGCTTGAGCGCGCGCACACCCGGTCCACCGTAGAGGGTTAAGACACGGCAACCTGGTCCGATGCGCGGGCCCTGCCGTGATCCACGCCACACCTGATCAGCTGGTTCTGGCGGCGCCGTGCACATCGCGCTCTGACATCGGTTCGCCGCGTTCCGGCTCCTTCGTCGCCTTCGGTGAAGGGAGGCATCGCGACGCGTACCTTGTGGATCCTTCGCCGAAAGCTCCTGTAGTCGCCGGAGGCAAACCGATGTCATAGCGCGGTGTACAACTGTTCAGGTGACGATCCACCACAGCCATCCGTTCGCGGCGGGTGAGCAGGAGCGGAACCCGCTCCGCCGTTTCCGCGGCCGGATGGCATCGCCAGTGAGCATCTGGGCGGCCGCCAGCGCGGGGAACCGGGCAGGCTGGACACTTTCGTCGTTCCTGGTTGCTGACGGAGATCCCGGCGAAGTGATCGGGCTGATCGACGAGGAGTCTGCGCTGGCCGACATTCTGGCGGAGGCCACAACGGTGACTGTGAACCTGCTGGGCTGGGATCAGCGGGCGCTGGCTGATGCGTTCGCCGGAGTTGCCCCGGCGCCTGGGGGCCCTTTTGCCCTCGCTCCCTGGACCGATACGGAATGGGGCCCGGTACTAGTGGAATCCGTTGGTTGGATCGGTGCCCGGCTGAGGCCCGATCCTGATCATGCCGGTTGGGGACTACTGCTCCGAGCCGTGGTCGAGCGGGTGGAGATCCAGGCGCCTCCGACCGAGGACCTACTGTGCTACGTACGCGGCCGGTACCGGTCGTTGACTCTGTAGCCTCGCGCCATGACCACGGTGCTGCTGATCCGCCACGGCCGAACCTCGGCGAACACAGCCGGGGTTCTTGCCGGGCGCGCGTCGGGGATCGGTCTCGATGCGGCCGGTGCCCAGCAGGCAGCCGACCTGGCGAGCCGCCTCGCCAGTGTGCATCTTCAGGCCATTGTCACTTCACCACTACGCCGCTGCCGCCAGACGGCTCAAGCGCTGATCGCTGCACAGTCGGACGGCTGCGTGTATGCCGTCGACCGAGGGCTGGTCGAATGCGGGTACGGCGAATGGACTGGCAGGTCACTGCGGGAGCTCAGCAAAGACAAGCTGTGGCGCGCGATCCAGCAGCAACCCTCAGCCGTCCGGTTTCCCGGCGGGGAGTCAATGTCGGAGATGTCCGCGCGAGCGATCGCTGCGGTGCGTGCCTGGAACGGGCGGATCGAGGCTGAGCACGGGAGCGACGCCGTCTGGGCCGCGGTTTCTCATGGCGACCTGATCAAGGCAATCCTGGCCGATGCGCTTGGCATGCACCTGGACAGTTTTCAGCGGATTGTCGTCGATCCGGCGTCCATCTCGATCATTCGCTACACCGCAGCCCGCCCGTACCTGATCACCGCCAATTCCACGACCGTCGACCTGGCCAGCTTCTTGGCGCCTCCGCGTAAGAGATCGCGCTCGAGGCGGCCGAAGTCGCCGAATGACGCGCCAGTGGGAGGTGGCCTGGGGGCGGCGGACGTGGCCAAATAGGCCCTCCTCCGAGCTCGGCGTCGCCGCCACAGCGCTCGCCGGCGTGGCGTGGCTCACGCTCGTGCTCGGGCTGCGGTGGCAGCTTAGGACCAAGGCCGTTGCGGCTCTCCCCGGTCTGGCCACGCTCGTGGTGGCCCTGGCCGAAGCCGCAGCGCTCGGCGATGCGGGCGGACACGATCGAGA
>DATHIJ010000592.1:0-2656 GCA_035489975.1 Propionibacteriaceae bacterium
GCCCCTGAAGATCACACTCCCAGCGGCAGACTACTTACCGTAACGGTCTCCAAGACCAAGCAGCTACGACGTCGGCGGGCAACCACCCCCGATTTTCACCCACGCCAGGGCGTCACGACAGCGACATCGGGGACTACTTAAGGTGCGTTCGCGACGTCTGTCGACGGCTGGCTCACGCAAGGCGTGCTCTCGCTCAGGACAGCGCCTCGATAGGTGCCACCGTCACCAGATCCTTCACGGCATGGGCGAGTGTACTTGGTCATGGGAGATCAGCCCCTCACCGTTGCGCGACGCGAGCGCCTGCCTCAGAGTACGGAGAGTGTCGAGCCGCTCCGTCGCAATGGCGCCGTCACTCTCCGCGGCATGAGAGTGCGACACCTTGTAGCCCACCAATAATGTGTTGTCCATGAATCAGGCTGCCGCTGAAGGCGACCGGTGGGAGCGTCACGACTGGTGGGGTGTCGTGATCGACTGCGCCGACGTCGCCCAGCTCACCCACTTCTATGCCGAGCTGCGTGGGTGGAAGATCCATCACCTGGACGACAAGGACGGTTCCCTGGACTCGGGCGAGGGAGTGGCGTACCTCAATATTCAGCACAACCCGGACTACGTCCGCCCCTCCTGGCCCGCCAAGCCTGGAGAACAACAGATGCAGTTGCACCTGGACTTCGAAGTCTCGGATCTCGCGGGCGAGACCGCCCGCGCTATCGCCCTCGGCGCCGTGCTCGCCGGACATCAGCCGCAGCAGAACGTCCGGGTGCTGCTGGACCCAGCTGGCCACCCCTTCTGCCTCTACACGAGCTGAGCGAGACTCCGGATCTCGGCATGACCGTGAAGCTGAGCCGATTGATCGATCGGGGCTGGTATGGCAGCGCTTCGTCCGCGTCCTGGTGAGCATTGATGACCTGGCGCGTGGGTGTGGAGAGTGTCGCGGGTGGCGTGTGTGATCAGGGCGGGCCAAGCTCTTATTAGGTCATGTCCACCCGGTCGGCGCCGGATCCCCGAACGCCGGACAGATCAACTGGTAGCCAACCCAGCAGGGCGGCAGTCAGCGCGAGGGTCACAAACCGGACTCAACCGGTGGATGCAACACCGGCTTGTTGGAGCGAGGCTAGCTGGTCGTCCAGTGCTTCGGCGGGGGTCTTCCATCCGAGTGTCTTGCGGGGTCTGCCGTTGAGTGTGGCGGCGACGGCGTGGAGGTCGTCAGCACTCCAGCGTGAGAGGTCGGTGCCCTTGGGGAAGTACTGGCGCAGCAGCCCGTTGGTGTTCTCATTGCTGCCACGCTGCCAGGGGCTGTGCGGGTCGGCGAAGTAGACCGCGATGCCGGTATCCACCTTCAGTTGAGCGTGCTGGGCGAGCTCCTTGCCGCGGTCCCAGGTCAGCGAGCGGCGCAGCTGCTCAGGCATCGTGGCCATCTGCGTGGTGAGCGCCTCACGCATCGCCTCGGCGCCGTAGCCGGCCAGCGCAGGGCCGTTGTGGATCCGCGGCTCGAGGCCCCAGCCCTGCATCCGCGGCAGGTGGATCAGCATCGTGAACCTGGTGCTGCGCTCGACCAGGGTGCCGATCGCGGACCGGTCGGTGCCGATGATCAGGTCGCCCTCCCAATGGCCGGGCACGGCGCGGTCTTCGGTTTCCGCGGGGCGTGCGCTGATCATCACCTCCGGGGTGACGTGGCCGTTCGCGCGCCGGCGGGACCGGGCACGGGGCACCCGTAGCGCCCGGCCGGTGCGCAGACAGGCGACCAGCTCCCGCTTAAGCGCGCCGCGGCCTTGCACGAACAGCGCCTGGTAGATCGCCTCGTGCGAGATCCGCATGGACTCATCATCGGGGAAGTCGACCTTCAGCCGGTGGGAGATCTGCTCCGGACTCCACGCCAGCACCCACCGCCGGTCTTGCCGGCGCGGCTTGTTCCGGCCCCTCCACGGCGCCGCCGGCGGACCTGGAACCGGGGTCCTATCCGGATGCCGCACCTGCCCGGACAACCGTTCCTGTACGTACTCGCGCAGCCGGCCGTTGGTCACGAGCTTCGCGGCCTTGGGACGCCTGGCCAGCAGCTCTGCCTTCCACTGCGCTACCGACGCTCGATAGTCGAGCCTGCCTCCTCGCGTAGCGGCATTGCGGCGAAGCTCCCGCGAGACCGTCGACGGATCGCGGCCCAGATGGCGGGCGATCTCCCGGACCCCGGCACCCTGAGCCTTGAGCAGCGCGATCTCCTCCCGCTCCTCAAACGACAAGTACCGCCCGGTTAGCGGGACAGTCATGAACGTCGCCATCCCGCCACGTTCGCGGAACCATCGGCTACCGGCCGCCTGCGACGCGCCGACAGCGATCGCAGCGTCCTCGCTGGTCAGACCCTTGGCGATCTCGAGCCAGAACAGCCGCTCCACGTCACGTCGTAGCGACGGCTTCCCGGGCGACTGCATCGGCGCCCTGCCCGTCAACTCCTGCATCCAACCCGCTGGTCTGCCCATGAACACCTCCACGATCAAGGTGTTGCGACGACCAGTTGAATCCGCCCTCACTTCCCTGGTCGGTGTGGAAGATGACCCCGGTGATCGCCTGCTTGCCGCCGCGGACCGCAACCGCCATCTGCAGCGCAGAGGTGGCCAAGTCGGCGTCGTGGTGCTCGCCCAGGGCGAACCCGACGATGCGACGC
>DATHIJ010000593.1:0-9958 GCA_035489975.1 Propionibacteriaceae bacterium
GCGGAGTGGATGGCAGTAGGTCCTCGCCGCGGAGCACATGGGTGATCTTCATCAGCGAATCGTCCACCGGGTTGACGAGGGTGTAGAGCGGCTCACCGTTGGCGCGCACGATGACATAGTCGGGCACGTGAGCGGCCGCGAAACGCACCGGCCCACGAACCAGGTCGTCGAATAAAATGTCTGCATCGGGCACGCGCATCCGAACCACAGATGGCCTCGATCGGGTCTCCAGCTCGGCGATCCGCTGGTCGCTGAGGTTGCGGCAGAAGCCGTCGTAACCGGAGGGCGCGCCGTTCGGTCGCGCCGCTTCCCGAGCCTCGATCTCCTCCCGCGTGCAATAGCAGCGGTACGCCAACTTGGCCGCGAGCAGCTTCTCGACCGCATCGCCGTAGATGTCGCCGCGCTCGGTCTGGATGTAGGGGCCGTACGGGCCGCCGACGAGTGGCCCCTCGTCCCACGTCAGGCCCAGCCAGGTAAGTGAGTCGTAGAGGACCTGGTACGACTCCTCGAGGTTTCGTCCCGCGTCGGTGTCCTCAACGCGGAGCACGAACGTCCCCCCATAGTGCCTGGCGAAGACCCAATTGAACAGTGCGCTTCGTACGTTGCCGACATGCAGATTGCCCGTCGGAGACGGAGGAAACCGGACCCGCACCTGGTGGGGCGCCAGATCCCCAAGGAGGGCCGAGTCGTCTCGAGCCTTGGTCTCGCCCTCAGTCACTACTCCGCCTCATCCAACGGTTCGTCCGGTCGCGTGCCAGCGACCGGATTGGTGAGGGTGCCAATTCCCTCGATCTCGATACTTACCACCTGCCCGGGCAGCATATGCCCTACGCCCGACGGCGTACCGGTCAAGATCACATCGCCCGGCAGCAGCGTGGTGTATGAGGAGATGTAGGCCACCAGCTCAGGGATGGTCAAGATCATGTCTTTGGTATTGCCGTCCTGACGCAGCTCGCCATCCAACGTTGTGCGAATAGAAAGGGCGGCAACCTCCTCGAGCGTCTGATGCGTGGTAATCCAGGGCCCGAGCGGGCAGAACGTGTCGTAGCCCTTGGCCCTCGCCCACTGCCCATCGGTCCTTTGCAGGTCGCGGGCAGTGACGTCGTTGGCGATGGTGTAGCCGAAAATCACCTCAGGAACCCGCGAAACCGGCACCTCCTTACAGATGCGGCCGATCACGAGTGCAAGTTCGCCCTCGAAACTCACTTCGCGACTTGCGGCGGGATAGATGATCGGCTCACCCGTTCCAATCACCGATGTGTTCGGCTTGAAAAAAGTGAGCGGGGTCTTCGGCACTTCGTCGCCCATTTCGGCTGCGTGCGCGGCGTAGTTGCGACCGACAGCGACAATCTTGCTTCGTGGGATCACCGGTGCCAGTAGCCGAACACTGTCGAGCTTCTTGCGGTCTCCCGTCAGCTTCACCGACATAGCAATTGGGTCGCCGGTCAATACCGACACCGTGTCGGGATATCGCCCACCGTCGTCAGCAAGCTCGACGACGCCGTATTGCGGGTCCCGGCCAGCGGCAAATCGGGCGATGCGCACCGGCCCAGCCTAGCGAGCCCAAAAGCGCGATACTTCGATGCGTGAACGGCCGGGACAGCTCCGCAGACGCCCCGGCATTCCACGCGGTCGACATCATCCGTGCCAAGCGCGACGGTCATGAGCTGAGCAACGCTCAGATCGACTGGGTGATCGCGGCGTACACCGCCGGTGAGGTCGCCGACGAGCAGATGTCGGCACTGGCCATGGCGATTGTGTTTCGCGGGCTGAACGGACGGGAGCTGGATCGCTGGACTCGAGCCATGATCAACTCAGGTGAACGGCTGGACTTCTCGAGCCTCGCCAAGCCAACCGTTGACAAGCACTCCACCGGCGGCGTGGGCGACAAGATCACGTTGCCGTTGGCACCCCTGGTCGCGGCTTGCGGGGTAGCTGTCCCGCAGCTGGCCGGTCGGGGACTCGGGCACACGGGCGGCACTGTGGACAAGCTGGAGTCGATCCCGGGCTGGCGGGCTTCCCTGACCAACGAGGAAATGCTGCGTCAGCTTGCCGAGGTTGGGGTGGTGATCTGCGCGCCGGGGGCCGGGCTAGTGCCGGCCGACAAGAAGCTTTACGCGCTCCGCGACGTGACCGGGACCGTTGAGTCGATTCCGCTGCTCGCCTCTTCGATCATGAGCAAGAAGATTGCCGAGGGTGCCGGCGCCCTGTTGTTGGACGTCAAGGTTGGGTCGGGCGCCTTCATGAAGACCACGGAGTCGGCCCGCGAACTCGCGCAGGCCATGGTCGATCTTGGTCGAGCCGAAGGGATGATCACGGTGGCGCTGCTCACCGATATGTCGGTTCCCCTAGGCCGCACTGCTGGTAACGCCTTGGAGGTGGCGGAATCGATCGAGGTGTTGGCCGGCGGCGGGCCGGCCGATGTCGTCGAACTCACCGTCGCACTAGCCCGCGAGATGGTCGCCGCGGTCGGACGGGATGATCATGACCCGGCCGACCTGCTTGCCTCGGGGGCGGCGATGGACGTCTGGCGTGCCATGATCAGCGCGCAGGGCGGAGATCCTGACGCCCCGCTGCCGACCGCGCGCGAGACTGAGGTGATCACAGCTGAGGAGGATGGCTTTCTAAAGTCGCTGGACGCGCGCTGTGTCGGCGAGGCCGCGTGGCGGCTCGGAGCGGGTCGCGCCCGCAAAGAGCACGCGGTGCAGCCAGGTGCCGGTGTCGTAATGCACGCCAAGCCCGGTATGCGGGTACAGGCGGGTCAGCCGTTGATCACGTTGCACACCGACACTCCTGAGCGATTCGCCCGGGCGCGCGAGGCACTCCAGGACGCGTACACCATCGGTAACTCTGGGCCAGAGGAACGGCCGCTCATCCTCGATCGAATCGCCTGAATGGCGACTTGTCATTGCCAGGCGCGCGACTAGCCGACGCTTGCAGCGTGCGCCAGCTCAGACGCTGGCAGCTCGGATTCATCCTCCGCATGGATCAGGCCGTACAGGTACCCCTCACAGAGGGCCTCCCAGGACGCCTCGATGATGTTTTGGCCAACCCCGACCGTTGTCCAGGCGCTCAGGCCGTCAGTGGTCTCAATCAGCACCCGCACGCTGGCATCGGTACCGTGACCCTGATCAAGGATCCGTACCTTGTAGTCGATCAACTCGAACTTCTCGACAGGAGGGTAAGCCGGGAGCAGTGCCTTCCGTATCGCATGATCAAGGGCGTTCACAGGGCCGTTGCCCGCCCCTACCACACGCTGGCTTTGGCCCTTGGCCGTCAGCCGTACGGTGCACTCGGTATCCGTCTCTTGGCCATGGGTCGACTGGGTGAAGACGCGCCAGGAGTGCACCCTGAAGTACTCCGGCAGCTGTCTGAGCTCTCGCCGCAGTAGCAGCTCGAAACTTGCATCCGCCGCTTCGTAGGTGTACCCGGCTGCTTCAGCGTCTTTCACCCGGTCGGTGATCCGAGCCGCAAGTTCGCGGTCGGATAGGTCGAATCCCAGTTCCTCTCCCTTGATCTGGATGTTCGCCCGACCTGCCATGTCGGAAACAAGCATCCGCATGTCGTTGCCGACGATCGCAGGGTCGATGTGCTGGTAGAGGTTGGGATCCACCTTGATCGCGCTGGCATGCAGCCCCGCCTTGTGGGCGAAAGACGACAGACCAACATAAGGCTGACGAGCGCTCGGTGGCACGTTCGTCACCTCTGCGATTGCATGCGCGAGGCGGGTTGCCTCCCGCAGCGAGCCGGCCGGAAGCAGCGGCCAGCCGTACTTGAGCTCAAGGTTGGCGACGATGGAGAGCAACTCGGCGTTGCCGGTGCGCTCCCCGTAGCCATTCACGGTTCCCTGCACGTGCATCACCCCGGCGTCCACCGCGGCCAGGGTGTTGGCCACAGCGCAGCCGGTGTCGTTGTGGGTGTGGACACCCAGCGGGACGCCGATCTCATTGGTGATTGTGACGATCTCCCCAATCCAGGTTGGGAGCATGCCGCCGTTCGTGTCGCAGAGCACGACCACCTCTGCACCGGCGTCGCCAGCGGCGCGTACCACCTCCAATGCGTACGCAGGGTTGTCCCGATATCCGTCGAAGAAGTGCTCGCAGTCAACGAAGACCCGCTGACCCTCTGCACGCAAATGCCGCACCGTGTCAGTGATCATCGCCAGGTTTTCAGAGAGCGTGGTGCGCAGCGCCTGCTCGACGTGGCGGTCGTGGCTCTTGGCTACGATGCACGCGACTGGAGCACGCGCGTCACGCAGCGCGGCAGTCAACGGGTCGTCGGCGGCCTTCATCCCCACCCGCCGGGTAAAGCCGAAGGACACCAGCTCGGCGTTCCTTAGCTGCAACGCCCCATCGGCCATCGCCGCAAAGAATGCGGTGTCCGTCGGATTGGCACCCGGCCAACCGCCTTCGATGAATCCGACGCCCAGCTCATCGAGTAGGGACGCAATCGCCAGCTTGTCGGCCACCGACAGGTTGAGTCCCTCCTGCTGTGAGCCGTCGCGCAGGGTGGTGTCGAAGACGTGGAATTCGGCCGGCTTGGGTCTTAGCTGGGAATACATCTCGGATCCTCAGGTCAATGGTCGGGTGTCCTGGCATTTCCTGGCATGAAAAAACCTCCCGTATGGGAACAGGAGGTTGCGCGCGCTGACGGTGTTCAGCGCGCTAACAAATAATCACCACCAGAAACTGCATGTCCCACAGTGTTCCTTAGATCTTGCAAAATTGCCAGCCGATCGCCGACGTGTCAGCATCTATGGTCGCCAGAGCAGCCACTGACGCTGACAAGTCGGCGGATGTCAGAGGATGCGGCGGAGCCAGCCGTACTTGTCATCGGCGCGGCCGTACTGGATGTCCAGCAGCCTTTGCCGCAGGGCCAGGGTGGTCTCGCCACTCTCCCCAGAGCCGATCTGGTAACTGCCCGCGTTGTTCTTCAACGTTCCAATGGGAGTGATCACCGCCGCTGTACCGCAGGCGAAAAGTTCGGTCACCTTACCCGAACCAATGCCATCCAACAGTTCGGTGATCTCGATCTGGCGCTCAACCGGGGTGAGCCCGAACTCAGACGCCAGAGTCAAGATTGAGTCGCGGGTGACTCCCTCGAGGATGGATCCGGTGAGCTCTGGAGTGATCAGTTCCTTTTCGGTCGTAATCAGATAGACGTTCATGCCACCAAGCTCCTCCAACCAGCGGTGCTCCTTGGCGTCGGCAAACATCACCTGGTCACATCCCTGGCCAGCCGCCTCCTGCTGAGCGATCAGGCTTGCGGCGTAGTTGCCGCCACACTTCGCCGCTCCTGTACCGCCAGGCGCCGCACGTGAGTAGAGGGTCGAGATCCAGATGTTCACCGGTGCCACGCCGGATGCGAAGTAGGGTCCAGCTGGGCTAGCGATACAGCAATAGGTGACCCGCTTGGCGGCGCGGACGCCGAGAAATGCCTCTGTGGCGAACATGAACGGCCGCAGATAGAGGCTCTGTTCGGGAGCGGTTGGCACCCAGGCCGCATCGGCGGCGACCAGCTCTTCAATGCTGCAGAGGAAGTCTTCAGCACCCAGTGCAGGGAGCGCGAGCCGATGAGCTGAACGCAGCAGGCGTTCGGCGTTCCTGTCGGAGCGGAAGGTCCAGATAGTGCCGTCCTCGTGCCGGTACGCCTTGAGGCCCTCGAAGATCTGCTGTGCGTAGTGCAGCACGGCGGTCGCCGGGTCCAGTGTGAATGGCCCGTAGGGCACGATTGCCGAGTCGTGCCAGCCATCAGCGGCCGTCCAGGTGGCTACAGCCATGTGGTCGGTGAAGTGCATGCCAAATCCAGGATTGGCCAAAATCGCGTCGCGCTCGCTTTGGCTGCGTGGCTTCGGGTTCGACCTGAGTTCGAAAGGAAGGCTCACATCAATCGCTTTCGGTAGTGGTGTCGGGCGTCCGAGTCCGCACCGTGCTGCTGGCGGTCACGCTACCGCCACCTCTCTGAGATCTCATCGCCTCGTGGGGTCGGCGAGGCTACGATGCGCCGGTGACCCACGCGAGCACGGCAACTGGTGACGATCTTCGTACGCAGACTGGCCGGTCCTTCAACCTGGCCGTCATCGGCGGGGATGGGATAGGACCAGAAGTGATCGCCGAGGGACTCAAGGTGCTCAATGCAGTCGCAGGCCCCAGCCGGTTTACGCCGACCGCTTATGACCTTGGAATCAGCCGTTGGCAGCGTACCGGCGAGGTCCTCCCAGACTCCGTGCTGTCCGAGCTCGCCGCTACGGACGTGATCTTGTTCGGAGCCGTAGGCGCGGCTCCTGGTGCAGTGGATGTGCCGAGCGGGCTCTTGGAACGCGGCCTGCTGCTCAAGCTCCGCTTTGCCTTCGACCACTATGTGAACCTCCGGCCGAGCCGGCTGTATCCCGGCGTTCCGACTCCCCTGTCGGAACAGGTGATCGCTGGCAAAGACGTCGACTTTGTGGTCGTGCGAGAGGGCACGGAGGGCCTTTACTGCGGCAATGGCGGCCCGGTACGTATCGGCACGCCCTACGAGATCGCAACGGAAGTGAGCATCAACACCGCGTACGGGGTGGAACGAGTGATTCGCGACGCATTCCAGCGCGCCGCCGCTCGCCGCAACAAGATCACGTTGGTTCACAAGCACAATGTGCTGGTCAATGCCGGTGGGCTGTGGAACCGCCTCTTCAATGCGGTTGCCGCCGAATATCCCGGCGTCACCACCGACTACATCCATGTCGACGCTGCGACGATTTTCCTCGTTACCGATCCGGCTCGCTTTGACGTCATCGTGACCGACAACTTGTTTGGTGACATCTTGACCGACCTGGCCGCCGCGGTCACTGGCGGAATTGGTCTGGCCGCGAGCGGCAATATCAATCCAGACGGTCGCTTCCCGTCGATGTTCGAGCCGGTACACGGTTCGGCTCCCGACATCGCCGGCCGGGGCATCGCCGATCCGACCGCCACGATTCTCTCGGTCGCGCTGCTTCTGAATCACTGTGGTCTCCCTGAAGAAGCGGCACGGATCGAGAGGGCAGTGATCGCCAACATCGCAGCGCGTACGCCCGGTCGAAGCCGGGCGACAAGCGAAATCGGCGATGCGATCGCTTCGGCTGTCTAGTGTCCTACGCCAGGACACTCGATCATTGAAAACGCTTGGGTGGTAGGTTCGACCGCCGCGCCTGCCTACCCGCCATGGCTGAACGACGCAATGCAAGGTCAGGCGGCGTCTGCCATCTTGTGGGTCCGGGCCTTGAGAATTGCAGGTACGACCGAATGTTCCTTGCGGGCCCGGCGACGTGGTTGGTCGGCGGGCACCGGAGGCTGGCGATCCGCGGCGATCGTCCATACGTCTGGATACATGTCGTACATGAGCAGTTTTTCCCGTGAGTAGCTGGATTGGGACTAAGAAAATAGTAGGGCGTCGGACTATCTTGTGCCCATCTATTTAGACGGGATGTTCCACATTGTGGAACCCAGATCTGGATCGCTGGCACACTGTTGAAGTGAGCGCTCCACCCGACCTCCCCGAGCTTGTGATCAGAGCCTTGCGAATGTCGTTGGAGCGCGGTTATGTGCAGGCGTCGCGCACTGAGACCGGCCGGCTGTTGGCCGCTTTGGCAGCCACTCGAACCGGAACGATCGCCGAATGTGGTACGGGCTGCGGAGTTGGTGCCGCATGGCTGCGTAGCGGGGCGCCAAAACACACTCGGGTGATCACCGCCGAGCTCGACCCAGAGCTGGCGCACGGTGTCATGGACATGTTCGCCGGCGACGACATCGACGTCATGCACGCCGATTGGAGCAGCCTGGCCGAGCATGCCCCTTTCTCGTTGATCTTCATGGATGCCGCCAGTGCGAAGAGTTGGCCTCGCGAGAAGATCGTTGAGCTGCTCACCGAAGGCGGCATGATCGTGTTGGACGACTTCACACCGTCCCCAACATGGCCACCGGTGGAGGGCGGTCGAGTAGATTCCCTGCGTCTGGACTGGCTTTCCGACGAGCGCTTCACCAGCGTTGACGTAATGGTTGCTGAGGACACCTCGGTGGTGATCGCCGTCAAGAAATAGTCGGATTTATTTCGGCAGCCATTGTGATGGAATTGATGTCTTAATTTCGTATACGTCAACTACGCAGTTGGGCATCCTTTGCCTATGGCCCGGAGACGTTCTCGGCCAAGCTACGCCCCCCGGCACAAAATTCTGCATGTGCTCGGTGGTATTACTCTGATGCTCGCGACCGTGGCCGTCAGCCTGGCGATTCTGACCCAGTACGCGGGCGCCTGGGGGGTCCCGTACTTCTCGTTCACCACGGATCGCGGCTCCGAGTGCAAGAACGATCTCACCGGTTACACGTGCTCGCCGATGACCCTCGCCGATGTCGAATACTTCGGTGACGTTGATCTTCCCGACGACAGCTCGGTGGTGGCAGGCACGTATCGATCGACCCACGATTACCAGATTGAAGCGGTGATCGAGGTGCCTGGGGCGTCGGCCGCCCAAGCACTGACGAGCCTCAATCAACCCTTCGGCAAATGCATCGAAGAAATCCCCTCCCCGCTGAGTACCAAAGGCATGCGCGACACCTGCGTGTTGGCAAACGATGACTTCTACACCGAGTCCGATGAGCCGAGCAGCCGGTTTTACTTGATCGGCACCGGTGTTCGCACGGACGGCACCCGTGTCGTCGCAATGGTGATCAAGTCCCGCTAGCGGGCGGCAGTGCCCTCCACGTAGTCGTCGTCGTGACTCTTGACCCATGACATGAGCTCACGCAGTTCGCGACCCACCGCCTCGATCGGATGCTTCTCCGCGGCTTCCCGGAGGGCCTTGAACTCCGGGGCACCGGCATCCTGGTCGGCGATGAAGCGGGCAGCAAACGAGCCGTCTTGGATGTCGGCGAGCACGCCCTTCATGTTCTGCCTGACGTGCGCATCGATGATGCGTGGTCCGGAAACGTAGTCTCCATACTCGGCTGTGTCGGAGACGCTCCAGCGCATCTTGGCGATGCCGCCCTCGTACATCAGGTCGACGATGAGCTTGAGTTCGTGCAGGCACTCGAAGTACGCCACCTCAGACTGGTAACCAGCCTCGGTGAGTGTCTCGAAAGCCGTCGTGACCAGCGCCGAAACACCACCACAGAGCACCGACTGCTCACCGAACAGGTCGGTTTCAGTCTCCTCGGTGAAGGTGGTCTTGATGCCACCGGCACGCAATCCGCCGATCCCCTTGGCGTAGGCAAGCGCGAGGTCCCATGCCTTGCCGGATGCGTCTTGCTCGACTGCAACCAGAACCGGCACGCCGCGACCCTCGCTGTACTCGCGACGGACCAGGTGACCTGGGCCCTTGGGCGCCACCAGGGCTACATCAACGCCCTCTGGCGGCTTGATGTAGCCGAATCGAATGTTGAAGCCATGGCTGAAGAACAACGCGTCGCCAGGTACCAGGTTGGGTTCAATCGCCGCGGCATAAACCTTGCGCTGTGCCGGGTCCGGCGTCAGCACCATGATCAGATCCGCCTCTTCGCAGGCCTCGTACGGTGCCAGCACGCGTAGCCCCTCGGCTTCGGCCCGTGGCCGGCTCTTGCTCCCCTCAGGCAGCCCGACACGTACGTCGACGCCGGAGTCGCGTAGCGATAGTGCATGAGCGTGGCCTTGGCTGCCGAACCCCAATACGGCAACATTGCGGCCCTGGATCAGGGACAGGTCGGCGTCATCGTCGTAAAACATCTGTGCAGGCACTTGGTGATCTCCCTTGGTGTGTGCTCGGTGGTGAAGTTAGCGCACAACGGTGCGAGCTGTGTCGGCGGGCCCTAGTGTCGTGCACTAGCTGGTACGAACAGCTTTCAGGCGCTCGCTGCGCTGGTTCCGATCGGTGAGTGACCGGTTGCCGCGGCCCAAGGCAACAAGGCCGGACTGGACAAGTTCTCGGATCCCGTAGGGCTCGAACAATTGAAGCAGCGCATCCAGTTTG
>DATHIJ010000594.1:0-4489 GCA_035489975.1 Propionibacteriaceae bacterium
CCGATCAGTGTGGTCGGGCGAGCCTCGACGGTCTGGGTGTTCGGTGCGCCTCCCCGTGGGCTGCTCGAGGACCTCCAGGTGACTGGTGCCCACGTGGAGAGCAGTGGTCTTGACCCGATGGCGGATTTGATCAGGGCGCAGCGGCTGGCGGTGGCGCTCGCTGAGGCCAAGGGGCTCAACCCTGACGAGCCGCGACACCTTACGCGATCAGTCGTGCTCTCCTGACAATGACCGCCATGCGCCGGAGGGACGATCGGGAAGGCGCTCAGCGCGATCTTGTCGTTGGAGTCGATGTCGGCGGCACCACCATCAAGGCCGCCCTTCTCGATTCTGACGGGCTCGAATACGGTCACAGCGAGCGGCCGACGCCCAGACACGTCGGTCCGGACGCCGTCATCGCAACAATCATTCGCACCATCGTCGAGCTTCGAGCGCGCATATCGGAAGCCGCTCGACTGCGCGCGGTGGGGCTTGTGGTTCCTGGCGTCGTCGACGCGCAGCAAGGGATCGCCGTCTACGCCGCCAACATCGGCTGGCGGGAGTTGCCGCTACGCCAGATCGTGGCGGAGGCAATTGGCCTGCCGGTGGTCCTGGACCACGATGTGCGGGCTGCGGGGCTGGCCGAGCTCGAGTGGGGTGCCGGCCGTGGCTTGCACGAGGTCCTCTTCGTTGCATTGGGCACCGGTGTGGCCGGGGCCGTGATCACGAGAGGTGAGGCGTACGCCGGCGCCACCGGCCGCGCCGGCGAACTCGGCCACATCCCGGTAGTTCCCGAAGGAGAGTGGTGCGCCTGCGGGCAACGCGGATGCACTGAGACCTACGCGAGCGGCGCCGCCATATCACGCCGATATGCCGCTGCCAGTGGCATCAGTGACGTACCGGCCAAAGACGTCATAAGCCGCGCCGCGGCCGGCGACCCCGTGGCCCAGGGAGTCTTCTCCGATGCCATCACTGCCCTGGGCCGGGCCCTGGTGAACTACGTACTACTCATGGACCCGGAAGTGATCCTCATTGGGGGTGGGATGGGAGCCTCCGGCGCAGCACTGCTCCAGCCGCTGAGCCGGGAGGTACAAGCCGGCCTCGCCTGGCGACCTGCCCCGACGATCACGAATGGAAGATTCGCCGGTGACGCCGGACGCCGAGGAGCTGGGTTACTGGCTTGGCGCGCGCTTCAGGAGTCAAGGCTGTGACCTTGGGCATCGGGCTGCTCGTTATCGAGGCCCGCAACCTGCCAGCGCCGGAACTCCCCTAGTCGGCGGGCGCCCGGCGTGCAGTGAGATAAAGCTCAATGAGCTGCTGCGCGGTCGTGGCGTCCTGAGGTTCCTTGTCGTCACGCCAGCGGCCGGTGAACCGGGGAAACCGCATCGAGAGCCCGCCATCTTCCTTGAGCTGCCCCCAACCGGCGGTGTGGTTTGGCGACAATGTGAGCTCAGCGACGAGCACCTCCACAACCAGGCTGGGCTCAAACCACACATCGGCAGGGACCCGGGAGTCCACCCTTGCTGGCCGCTCAGTCCGAATGAGCGGCGCCAGTCTTGCCGGCAATGCCGCTAGCTCGGTGTCGGAGAACCCGGTGCCGCACCGGCCGACCGTCCGGTAGAGCTCCGCATCCGGGTCGTACGCCGCCAGCAGCACCGCACCGTACATGCCTCGCCGCCGGCCGCGCCCGGCGTACGCACCGACGACGACGAGATCGACCGTGTCCGCCAGCTCCGTGCGGTAGTCCCTTTTGAGCTTGATCCACAACCAGCCGCGGGCGCCCGCCTGATAGATGGCGTCCGGTCCGGTCGACTTGCATACCAGACCTTCAGATCCGTCGGCCACGGCCTGCTCGAACGCGGCTTCCAACGCGGGGGCAGTCGTTACCTCTAATGCCGTTGTCAGCCGGAGCCGGTCCGACAACGTGACCGCGGCGGCGAGTCGGCCGCGACGGTCCAAATAGGGCATGCGGGTGAGATCCTCACCGTCGGCGTACAGCAACTCAAAGCAGAAGAGCCCGACCGGCACATCCCTTGCGGCCTCGGCGATTCCATGCTTGCGGCGCCTGAACATGACCTCCTGGAATGGGCGCAACTCGCCAGCCGCTGCGTCGTAAGCCACCACCTCGCCCTCCAGGATCGCCTCGCGCGGACCCAGCCCGGCCTCTAGCAGCGCGACTACGTCAGGAAATTGGCTGCTCACCCGCTCCTGCCGCCGGGTGAACAACTCGATCGCGCCATCAGCAGTGCGGTGTGCCTGGACCCGTATGCCGTCGTATTTGTACTCAGCCATGCACTGCGCACCCAGCCTGGCGAGAATCTCATCTGCGTCGGAAAGTCGCTGAGCCAGCATGACCCGTACCGGGTTGCCGGGTCGTACCCGCAGCTCCTGCACCGCGGCCAACCCGCCGGACGCCAACGTGGCTGCCACGAGGCCGAGATCGCAACAGATGTTGTACGCCCGCTCCAGTACCGGCCGATCCTTACGGTTGCCGGTGTACACCTGAGCCAACGCGTCCAGAATCGTTGGCGTGCCGATCCCAAGCCGTAGGTTGCCGGTCACCAAACGCAGCAGGTAGCGGGCCTCCAGCGGGGTTGCCGCGGCCAGCAGGCCGGCCAGCAGATCGAGCTTGCGGCCCTGCGAGCCAGGCCCTTCGGCGCGGGCGATCTGATGCAGCGTGTCAATGACTTCAGCTACCTGCAGGCTCGGCACCCGATCTTGGGCTGTCGCCGCCAATAATTGCTCCGCGGCCTGGCCGAGGTCACCCGCCTCCCGCACCGCTGCGACGACGTCCCCTTGCTCGACGCCGGTCGCTGTCGCGACTGAGCGCACGGCCAGCTTCTCCGCCAGCCCCAGGTCCACGGCGGCAAATTCCGGCGCCACTAACCCCTGACACAAGTAACAAACGGTAGGCAGTAACTCCTGCGGGGTCTGGGCAAGCAGCGACGCGAGACGCTCGATCAGCATCAAACGGCCAGATGCCTGCTCCAGGTCCCGGTACGCCTCAGCAACAACCTCGTACTTCACTCCGCCATCTTCGCCCCTCCCCACACCTGATCTGCGGATGCCCCGGCGCGCAATGGGCGCGGCTCGACGAACAGGCCTAAATGGAGCAACAAGATCACACACTCCGCGTCACTAACTCAGACGTCGCATCAGCTGCAGAGGCGGCGGAGTCCGACTAACCGAGGCGGAGTTGAGTCCACTCGGTTGTCTCAATTACCAACAAACCGATTCGGGTGAGTCAGCGGAAGTTCGGCATGACCTCGTCCGCAAGCAGCCGCAGCTGCTCGTCGACCGTGGCTACACCGTCAACCGTTTGCCCGGTGAAGGCCTTCACCAGCGATGCGTCGGTGATGGCTGCGATGAAGTGGTTGACGCCAGTACCCTCGATCTCGGCTTTGATCTTGCTCGTGACTTCCTCGGGCGTGCCAGAGATCGACAACTTCTCCGCCAACTCTGGACTGGTGAGCTCAATGCTCTTGGCCAGCTCCCCTGCGCCCATGGCTTCGACGATGGGGGTGAGTTCCGCTGGGTCGACCCCGTTCCGTTCGAGTAGCTCCTGCGGCATGGATGAGGCGTAGATCCCGACCATAGAGCGAGCTGCCTGCTTCGCCGCCGCCGAGTCCCGCCCGATCGCTGTCACCACCCAAGCCGCGAAGTCAAGGTCGTCTGGGTTCTTACCCGCCCTCTCGGCACCGGCGCGGAAGTGCTCGAATGCGTACTCGTAGGCCTGCCGAGTGTAGCTGAGGCAGTGGTGGCAACCGTCAGAGAACTCACCCGCGACCTCGAACGACTTCGGGCCCCGCATGGCCCCCATCTTGACCGGCACCCGCTCCTGGACCGGTCGCGCGAACGTGAACAACCCGTGGTACTTGAAGAACTCGCCGTCGAAGGTGATGGCACCGTCATCGAGGAATCTCCGGATGACCTGGAGGCCCTCCTTGACCCGGGACAGCGGCTTGGTCCGTTTCCAGTTGATGTCGTACTGCGCCAGCAGGCCGAAGTTGCCTGATCCGAGCACCACTTCGGCGCGACCGTTCGTGAGCTCGTCGAGGGTCGCCGCCGCCTGGGCGATAAGCGTGGGCTCACGCAGGACCACGCCAGACACGCTTGGTCCGAAGCGGATGTTGGTCGTGTCCTTCGCCGCAGCCGCGAAGAGCAGCCACAGATCCTTGTGCCATGTCTCGTCGGCGGCGTAGCAAGCGTAGAAACCCAACTCGTCAGCCAACCTAATGGCCCGCATCGACTCCTCGAGTGGATAGTCCGGAAGCATCACGTAACTGAACTTCATGTCGCCCTCCCTCTGGGAATCACCTTGCCCGGGCACAGCGAATGCCGCCGCGGCGGAGGTGTGCTTACATCAGACCACCTCAGTGGCAGACAGTCCATATAGCAGGCATTTCCGATGCTCTGTCGTTTCATTGACGGTTCGTACGGCCCCGAAATATTGTGCAGAGCAGGCAGGTGCATGGTGGAGCGCCGCAACAGCGCCCCCTGATCGACAAGG
>DATHIJ010000595.1:0-4100 GCA_035489975.1 Propionibacteriaceae bacterium
CTACTACAGAGAAGAGTGCGAAGTTCACCCCCGTGCCGTCGAACGTCGCACCCAGTGGATATGGCCTGCCCGGCCACATGTCCACGCTCTGACCCTGCACCCTGCCCGCTGATTCCAGCACGACGCTCTCTCCTGCCCCGGGTACACCCCGAGCCCCTAGGCAACAACGCTACGAGCATCATCTTTACCCATGGCAGCGAGGCCTTATCGGCCACCTCGACCGGAACAATGAGGTCCGTGAGACGCGAGCCATCAGTGCTCCACCTCGATCTTGACGCTTTCTTCGCGTCAGTCGAGCAGCGTGACAAGCCATCGCTGCGGGGGAAGCCGGTCGTCGTGGGTGGCGTCGGTCAGCGCGGAGTCGTCGCCACTGCGTCGTACGAGGCGCGCGTTTTCGGCGTACGTTCGGCCATGCCAATGCATGAGGCGCGGCGACGCTGTCCACACGCGGCCTTCCTTGCCGGCCGGTTCGGCGCATATCGCGCGGCAAGTCGTCAGGTAATGGAGGTATTGCACCGGCTGTCGCCGCTCGTCGAGCCGCTCTCGTTGGACGAGGCCTTCGTCGACCTCCGGGCAGCCACAACCGCTGTCGACTTCAGCCGAAGAGGCTTGGAGCTGTTGATCGGGCAACTCAAGCACGAGGTTCTGGCGACCACGAACGGTCTGACCGCCTCAGTGGGGATCGGTACGTCGAAGTTCGTCGCCAAGGTGGCCAGCGAGCTGGCCAAGCCGGACGGCAGCTCGATTGTTGAAGCCGGCGGCGAGCTCGAGCTGTTGCGCCCCATGGCGGTCGGTGTCATCCCAGGCGTCGGCCCAGTCACCCAGCAGAAGCTGCACCGCATCGGCATCCACACGGTGTCCGATCTCCAGGAGTGCCCGCTCGATGAGCTAGCTCAGGTGATCGGCAAGACGCACGCGCAGTCCCTGCTCGAGCTGGCCTACGCCCGTGATGACCGGCCGGTTGAGCCCGATCGTGAAACGAAGTCGATCTCGGTCGAGGACACCTTCGAAACCGATCTTGTCTCACGAGAGGACCTTGCCGCGATCTTGGTTCGGGATGCGCACCTGGTGGCCGGGCGACTCCGAGCGGCACGGCTGTTCGCGCACACGGTGTCGATCAAGGTCCGGCTCCATGACTTCTCGACCTTGACAAGATCACGCACGCTCCGCAGTGCGACAGATCGTGCAGACGTCATCGGCTCGGTCGCCACCTCGCTCCTCAGCGCTGTCGACGCCACCGGAGGCGTCCGGCTCCTCGGCGTCGGAGTGGCTGGCTTGACCGATGTGTTGCAGGAAGACCTCTTCGCGGACGAGACCTCGGCTGCACACGGGAGCGAAGAGAATGTGATCGACGACCGCTCAACGGCTGAAGAAGAACCTAGGCGTCAGGATTGGCCACCCGGGATCGATGTCGAACATGATCAGCACGGTCGTGGCTGGGTCTGGGGGTCAGGGCTCGGTCGGGTGACTGTCCGCTTCGAGACAAGTCAGACGCCGCCTGGTCCAGTCCGGACCTTCGCGTACCACGATCCAGCGCTGCATCGGCTCTAGGCCCGTGCGTCGACCCCTGAGGCGGCCTCGATAAGCCCGAGAAACAGGCCGTAGTCGTCACCACTCTCCGGATGCCACTGCACGCCAAGCCAGAATGGCCGTTCGGGATCCTCGATGGCCTCGATGGTGCCATCGGCCGCGCGGGCCGTCGCCTCGAAGCCGGGATGGCTGAGAACCGATTGGTGGTGGTGGCAGCTCACCTGCACACGATCACCCACGAACCTTCGCACCCGAGAGCCTTCGCGAGTGGCGATCGACGTCCATCCAAAGGAGTTTCCACCCGGCGCGTGCTCCTCGTGGCCAACAACATCAGGTAAGTACTGTTCGAGCGTGCCACCGGTCCGAACAGCCATCACCTGCATGCCCCGACAGATTCCGAGCGTCGGGAGACCTATCCGATCGGCGGCATCCAGCAGCCCAAACTCCCAGGAGTCCCGGTCACGACGCACCTTGGTCATGGGATGGGGCATCTGACCGTAGCGCTCCGGGTCCACGTCGGCGCCGCCTCCGATGATCAACCCATCGAGCCGGGAGACCACCTCAGCCATGCCATCGGTCTGCGGCGGCAGCAACACGACGACACCGCCTGCCGCCTCGACGGATCGTGTATAGACCGACGGCAACAGGTCGGCTGACATGTTCCACACATCCCAGGCAGCTTGCTCGCGATAGGTCGTGAGGCCAATGACGGGTCGGCCTTGTTTTGCCCCCACCGCCGCCATGGCCCCATTCTCACATTCTTTCGAAGCCGCGCCTCAGCTCCCAGTCGGTAACTGCCGCATCAAACGCCTCCAGCTCGACGTCAGCCATGGTCGCATAGTGGTCGACTACCTCGTCTCCGAAGGCTGTGCGCGCGATCTGTGAGGCGGCGAACGCTTGCCGTGCGTCGCGCAGGGTACGGGGAATGCAGGGGAAGTCAGACGCGTGGACGTTGCCGGTCAGCTCTGAACCGAGTTCCAGCTCATGATCAAGTCCGTGCAGCCCCCCGGCGACCATCGCCGCCAAGGCGAGATAGGGGTTGACGTCCCCGCCTGGCACGCGATTGACCAACCTCGCCGACGAACCGTCGCCTGCCAGCCGGACTGCACAGCGATCATCAACCCCCCATGCGATCGTGGTCGGTGCAAGCGATCCGGCAACGAAACGCTTGTAAGAGTTGATGTTCGGCGCGTAGAGCAAGGTGAAGTCATACAAGGTGGCCAGCAGCCCGGCGACGAAGGAGTCAAACACCTTGGTGCGACCGTGGTTCTTCCAGAAGGCCGTGGACCCGTCGGCGCCATCGAGTGATAGCTGAATATGACAGGAGTTGCCTTGCCCCTCGTCGTACTTGGCCATGAAGGTGATCGCTTTGCCGTGCTGGGCGGCGATCTCCTTCGCCATCGTCTTGAAGACCGCGTGATTGTCGGCCGTAGTCAAGGCCTCCACATGACGGAAGCCGATCTCATGCTGTCCCCGGTTGCGTGCGCCCCTGACTGATTCGACATCCATACCTGCTGCGTACGTCACGTTGCGGATCTCCCTCAGCAACCGCTCGAGCCGACTGCCTCCCAGGATCGAGTAGTCGACGCTGTACTGGTTGGCCGGAGCAAGATCACGATAGTGAGCGTTCCAGGCGTCCTCGTAACTGGTGTGGAACGCCATGAACTGCAATTGGGTACTGGCCAGTACGACGTAGTCCCGTTTGGTCGCGGCCTCCAACTGCTGCTTCAAGATCATCCTGGGTGATTGGACGGCCGGCGTCTGGTCGGGCCAGAGCGCGTCACACTGCACCATCACTGCGCCAGGTTGGTGATGGAGCAAACGGATGGTTTGCGGATCGATGATCAGCATCATCTCGGCGTAGTTGCCCGATGAGGAGAGCGTGTAGCGGTCGGCAATGTTCATGTCGACGTCCACCGCGAACAAGGATGCGGAACTCTCGTCCCCGCGGTCCAGAACGTGTTCGGCGAAGTACGCCGCGTGCAATCGCTTGCCTTGCAACCGCCCTTGCATGTCGGTGAAGGCGATGATCACGGTATCGATATCGTCCTCGTTGATCCGTCGTCGAAGATCATGCACGCTGAGATGACGGCTGTTGCGTAGTTCAGTCATGTAGTTCCCACTCCTTGCGCGGGCACGATCGCCACATGTTGAAGTCGCTCCTGACGCTAGACCAAGAACTCAGCGAGCCCCAGGTGGGCCGGTGTCTACGCTGTGCCCCATGGTCATGTGGGTGGGTGCGCTGCAGTTCGACCTGTTGCTCGGCGATGTGCATTCCCTCAAGGAGAAGCGTTCGCTGGTACGCCCGCTGATCGCGGAGCTGCGCAGGCGCTTCGAGCTCAGCGTCGCCGAAGTCGATCATCTCGAGCTGCACCGACGGGCTGCCATCGGGGTCGCCGCGGTGAGTCCCGACCGGGCGCATCTGGTCGACGTCCTCGATGCAGTCGAGCAGCTGGTCGCGTACCGGCCCGAGGTCGAGCTGCTGTCGGTACGCCGCACCCTGCGATCCGCCGATGATTGAGTTTCAGAGCGGCTGCTGTCGATCGCGCTGGCCTGCTGCGTACGGATAA
>DATHIJ010000596.1:0-4879 GCA_035489975.1 Propionibacteriaceae bacterium
TCCGGGCCTGCAACCTGCGCTCCAGGTAGTGGGCCAGTCGAGTCAGCAGGTAGTTGATGATGATGAAAATCGCAGCTATCACGATGAATGTCGGGATCAGGTTTCCTTGGAGCGAGGCCAGGGTCTGGCCGCTGCGGACCAGTTCCGGATACAAGATCAGGAATCCAAGGGCAGAGTCCTTCAAGACGACGACGAGTTGGCTGACGATTGAGGGCAGCATCAAGGTGATGGCTTGCGGCAACAGCACCAGCCGAAGCGTCGCGAAGGGTGTCAGTCCAATGGCCAGGCCCGCCTCCCGCTGACCCATTGGCAGCGACCCGACTCCGGAGCGGATGAGCTCAGCGATAACGGAGGAGTTGTAGAACGTCAGCCCGGCGACGACGCCGAGCAGCGGGAGAGCGGCGCCGGAAATCTGGAAGCCGAAGAGGAAGAGGTAATAGGCGAAGAGCATCATGATCAGCACCGGAACGGCGCGGAAGAATTCCACAAAGGCACCACAGGCCATCCGCACTGGTCTTAGCTGAGACAAACGGCCCATACCCAACAAGATCCCGCCGATGATCGCGAGGATGATCGAGAAAAAGGCCGCAATCAAGGTAGCCCGCAGGCCTGGTAACAGGTAGGAAGTCCAGGTCACCGGGTCAAGGAACGGAGCCCACTTCTCGGCAGTGAACTGGCCCTTGGCGGCGAGCGCCCTGACCAGTAGGAAGAGGAGCACAAGGATGCCGAGGCTGCCGACCACCGCGATGATGAGGTAGCGGGTGCGTGCCTTTGGGCCTGGAGCGTCGAACAGCACGCTCGTTTCGGCGGTCATCGCTTCACTGCCAGTCGCCGCGACAAGGCGGTGAAAAGAATCCCAAGGGGAAGCGTCAAGATCACGAACCCGGCTGCCACGATCCCAAAGATGATGTAGATCAGGTCGGGACGGAACTCGATCATGCCCTTCATGAGGTACGAGGCCTCGGCCACGCCAATGGTGGCCACCACCGTTGTGTTCTTGGTGAGCGCGATCATCACGTTCCCCAGCGGGGCGATGGCCCCGCGGAACGCCTGGGGCAGCACCACGTTGGACAAGGTAGTACGGAAGTCAAGGCCAATGGCCCTAGCGGCCTCGGCCTGACCCTTAGGCACGGTGTTGATGCCACTCCGCAGCGCCTCCGCGACAAAAGCCGCGTGGTAGATCGCGAGGCCGAGCACCCCCCAGCGGAAGTTCTGTACATCGATGGGCGAGTCCTGTGCCCCGATCCGGTACTGCAGAGTGATATAGAACCCGAAGGCACAGAAGAACACGATCAGAGTCAGGGGCGTGTTGCGCACCAGCGTGACGTACGCCGTCCCGGCGGACCTGAACACGGTAACCGGAGATACTCGCATAATCGCAACGATGGTGCCGAGCAAGAGAGCCCCGATGGCGGCTGCGACGGCTAGCTTGATCGTCATCCAAAAAGCGGCGAGTACGTCGTACTCCGCAAGCAGCTCGGAAAGACCCTGAAGCATCTACACCCTCCGCTTCCCGGGGCCGGCACCATTGCCGGCCCCCTTTACTGCCAGACGCCTAGGCCGCCGCGCAGGGGTCAGGCTTCGGCGGGTTGGTCGACGTGTCGACCTTGAACCCAGATGGGCCAACGTTGTCATCGACAGCCTTTTGCCAGGAGCCGTCGGAGATCATCTTCTCGAGTGCAGCATTCACTTTGCCGCAGAGCTCGGTGTCGCCTAACTTCAGGCCAACGCCGTACCTTTCGGTCGAGAACGGTTTACCCACAACCTTGAGCTTGCCTGCGTATTGCGGCTGTGCGGCGAAGCCGGCCAGGATCACGTTGTCTGTGGTTACTGCGTCAACAGTGCCACCAACCAGCGCCTCGACGCACTTGGTGTAGGTGTCCTGCTCGAACAGCTTGACCGTAGTCGCGTACTCCTTCTTGATCTTCTCCGCCGGAGTCGAGCCAGTCACCGAGCACAGCGTCTTGCCGTCCATCGCGTCCGGTCCGGTGATTTCGGTATTGTCGGCGCTGACGAGCAGATCCTGACCGGCAATGAAGTACGGACCAGCGAAGGACACCTTCTTCTTGCGCTCGTCGTTAATCGAATAGGTCGCGAAGATCAGCGCGACCTGACCGCCCTGGATCGCAGTCTCCCGCTGCGGCGTCGGGGTCTCCTTGAAGATCACCTTGTCGCCCTCGAAGCCAAGCTCCTTCGCGACGTAACGCGCCACGTCGACGTCGAGCCCCTTGTAGTCCTCACCGACCTTCTGACCAAGGCCTGGCTGGTCGTACTTGATGCCGATGGTGATGGTGTCACCTGCCGTGCTTCCGGCACTGCCGCCGCCACCACAGGAAGCCATGGTGATCGCCAACGCTGATCCCGCCGCTACGGCGAGGATTTTCTTGCTGATGTGCATTGCTCTCCTTGCGTTTGTAACCGGATAGACGCAGCGGACTGCGTCGCCCTGAGCTAATGGGTCAAGATCTTGCTCAGGAAGTCTTGAGCTCGCGCGGTCTGTGCACCCGTGAAAAACGAGTCCGGGTCAGCCTCCTCCACGATTAGGCCCTCATCCATGAACACCACCCGGTTCGCGGCCTTGCGGGCGAAACCCATCTCGTGAGTGACCACGATCATCGTCATACCCTGGCTAGCCAGTGAGATCATCACATCCAGCACCTCGTTCACCATCTCCGGGTCCAAGGCCGAGGTCGGCTCGTCGAACAAGATCACCTTGGGATCCATGGCGAGTGCCCGAGCAATCGCCACGCGCTGCTGCTGGCCGCCAGATAGCTGAGCTGGATATTTCTCGGCTTGCGAGGCGACGCCGACGCGGGTGAGCAGTTCCATGCCTCGCTTCTTGGCCTCTGCCGCGGACCTCTTGCGGACTTTGATCGGACCGAGCGTGACATTGTCCAAGACCGTCTTGTGGGAGAAGAGGTTGAACGATTGGAACACCATCCCGACGTCGGCGCGCAGATGCGCCAGGCCCTTGCCTTCTTCCGGCAGTTGCTCGCCGTCGATGCTGATCGTTCCGGACTCGATGGTCTCCAGACGGTTGATGACCCGGCACAGGGTCGACTTGCCCGAGCCTGACGGTCCAAGTACGACGACGACCTCACCCTTGTGGACCGTGAGGTTGATGTCTTGCAGCACATGGAGCTGACCGAAGTGCTTGTCGACATTGCTCAGCACCACCAAGGGCCCGCCAAGGTGCTCTGGAGCCACCGACGGACCAGTAGTCGGATCCGAAATGGGCTCGGACTGTGGTTCGGCTTCGGTGGGTGCATCCTCTGACGAGATTTCAGATTCCGTCATGGGGCCGACCCTAGACCTTTTGGCCGACGAAATGGCGCGGGATTGAGGTTGAGTTTCGGTTACGGGCACAACCTCTCACTGGCGGCCAGGCGAGTCGCGGGACTATCGGCCGGTTATCCCCCAATGGCCGATAAAGGTCTCGCCTGGTGCGAGCGCCTTCATGTCGCCGTGCGTCGGGCCAGGATTGAACGCGTCCGGCCCGCAGGTCATCGGCTCGACGGCGATAGACCCGTCGCGGTTCGGCCCTCCTGTGAAGATCTGTATCCATCGCATCGCCTCGTCACCCCACAACTCGGCGTAGCGGTCATCGAGCACGAGTTTCACCCGCCAGCGCCCATCGGACTCGCGGGCCAGGTCGGTCATGGCGGTGTCCAGGCTCAGCGATTCCAGGACCTGGCCTCGGCGCAGGTCATAGACCGTCCCATCAACCGGAGAGATCTTGATGGGGAGAAGTCGGTCGTCGACCTCGAGGTAGGACGCGGCTGGCACGGTGACCACAACCTCATCGACTGTCGACTCTCCAACAGTCAGGTAGGGGTGTGCGCCATAGCCGAATGGCAGCGCGCCGGCGCCGATGTTGGTCGCTTCCACTGTCACTGTCAGGCCTTCCTCGCCGACCTGATGCGTGATCATCGCCTCGAGCGTGCCGGGCCAGCCGGGCTGCGGATGGATGCGAGCGCGACTGGTCACTGCATCAGTCTTCTTCTCGACGACAACCCACGGCACGTAGCGGGCGAGGCCATGACTGGCGTTGTGCCGAGCGGGTTCTGTGAGCGCCAGCTGATGTGTGACCCCGTTGAAGGTGTAGCGACCGTCGCGAATCCGGTTAGGCCAGGGGAGCAGATTCTGCCCTCGACCGGCTGTGCTGATCTCCGATGCCCCGAACCCGCGGACCACTTCCCGACCATCCACCGAGAAGCTGCGCAGCGTAGCGCCCACCTCGGTGACAACTGCGCGATGGGTACCGGAGATGATCTCGTACTGTTCGCCACTGGGCGGGAGCCTCACAAATTGGCACTTTATCCCTAAGGGGATCGGAGCATTACCCTTGGTCTGCCATGTTCACAGTGCCCGAAGCGCCAGCAGCTATTCGCCCGCGCACATACCAGATTCGCACCTATGGGTGCCAGATGAACGTGCACGATTCGGAGCGGCTCGCTGGGTTGCTCGAAGAGGCCGGCTACCGCAGGTCCGACGCGGACACGCAGGCTGACGTGGTGGTGTTCAACACCTGCGCGGTGCGTGAGAACGCGGACAACCGGCTCTACGGAAGCCTCGGCAACCTGCTTCCGACCAAGAAGGCACGACGGTCCCCGAACTCCACCCCGTACGCGTTGACGTTTTGACCGAGAAGCGTGACCTCCTGAACTCCTTCGGCCACCAGCGCCCTGATCTCGGCGAGGATGTCGCCTGGTCGACGGTCCGTCTCCCGACCGCGTAACGATGGAACGATGCAGAAGGTGCAGGTGTTGTTGCAACCCACGCTGACGGAAACCCAGGCTGCGTAGGGCGACTCGCGGCGGGTCGGCAGGTTGGACGGGAATGTCTCCAGGGCCTCCTTGATCTCGACCTGCGCCTCGTG
>DATHIJ010000597.1:0-11039 GCA_035489975.1 Propionibacteriaceae bacterium
CTGCCCTGCGGGAAGATCTCGCGTTCTTCTTTGGTGCCGGCTTGGGCGCTGTGGACGACGCCTTGCGCCGCCTCGATGACGAGGTCATCCACCTGCGTGGTCCGATCGGTGAGGACTATCTCGATCTTGCCGACCCTCCCCAGGGCGGTTCATCGGATCCGGGATTGCGTTTGCTGCCTGAGTACGACGGGCTGTTGGTCGGCTATAGCGGTCGGCATCGCACCCGATTCCTGACCGAGCAGCAGCTGCCGAAGGTCTGGGCCAAGGTCAATGGCCTGTTCTCCCCCGTGGTGCTCTACGGCGGGCAGCTGGTCGCGAGCTGGAAGACGATCACGAAGAACCGTCGCACCGACATCGAGGTCACCATGCTCGATCCACATCCGGTGCTGACTGATGACCTCTTCAGCGACGCAATCGCAGCCACCGAACAGGTTCTCGACCTCAAGATCACCGATCTGCGTGTCCGCTCACCGCTACGCTGAGCGGGGTCCGTCGGAGCTGCTCGCGCAATGCCGACGCTCGCAGCGCGAGAGGAGTGCACGAGATGACGTGGTTGGTGACCGGCGGTGCCGGATACATCGGTTCCCACGTCGTACGCGCTTTCATCGCCGACGGCATCAATGCTGTCGTCATCGATGACCTATCCAGCGGACACCGTAGCTTTGTCCGCGGCGATGTTCCCTTTTACGACGGCAGCGTCTTGCAGCGAAAACTCCTCGATCAGATCTTCACCGAACACAAGATCAGTGGCGTGGTCCACCTCGCAGGCTTCAAGTACGCCGGCGTCTCGGTGAGCCGGCCGCTGCACACCTACACGCAGAACGTGACCGGCATGGTCACCCTGTTGGAGTCGATGGCCGCCAACGGTGTGGCCAACTTCGTCTTCTCCTCTAGCGCCGCGGTCTACGGCACCCCTGCCACCGACCTCGTCAGCGAGCAGGAGCCGACGCACCCGGAGTCCCCGTACGGCGAATCCAAGCTGATCGGCGAGTGGCTGCTGCGCGACCAGGCCAGCGCCACCGCGTCCGAGCCAGCTCCGATGCGCCACACTTCGCTGCGATATTTCAACGTTGTTGGCTCGGGCCACGACGATCTGCGAGACACCAGCCCGCACAACCTCTTCCCGGTGGTCTTCGAGCGTCTGGTCGCGGGCGAGGTGCCTTTCATCAACGGGGACGACTACCCCACACCGGACGGCACGTGTGTCCGTGATTTCGTCCATGTCAGTGATCTTGCGATGTCTCACGTCACAGCTGCCGAGGCTCTCGAGGCAGACCAGCCCCTGCAGCCGGTCTACAACCTCGGCAGCGGAAGCGGGCTGTCGGTACGCCAGATCATGGATGCGGTGGCCCGAGTCACCGGCATTGAGTTCACGCCGGAAGTCCGCCCGCGACGCTCGGGAGACCCGGCGCGGATTGTGGCGACCGGTGACCTCGCCGCACGCGACCTGGACTGGAAAATGCGGCACACGGTCGATGAGATGGTTGCTTCCGCCTGGGCTGCTCGGCAAGCCGCGGAGCAGCGCACGTGATCAACAACGCTTGCTGATTCGCCCTCTCAACCGCCGGTCAGCAACGTTGGGGCGAAACACGGCCGTCACATTTGTCTGACAACTGTGACCCACGTGTAACCGAGTGCACGTTTGGCGCAACACACAGCTAGCAGAGTTTTGCGTATCTTCGGGCGTCCCAGGATCCAGCCGCCCGAGGCGTCCTATCCATTTCCAGTCCCGTCACCGAAAGAAGCAACATGACACCACTCGACATCGATTCGGGTAACACTGCCTGGATCTTGACTTCAAGCGCGCTGGTGTTGCTCATGACACCAGGTCTGGCGCTCTTCTACGGCGGCATGGTCCGCGCGAAGAGCGTCCTCAACATGATGATGATGAGCTTCGGGGCGCTGGCCCTGATCTCCATCCTCTGGGTTCTGTGGGGCTACTCGCTCGCCTTCGGCGACGACGTTGGCTACGGTTTGCTCGGCAATCCCACGCAGTACCTGGGACTCCAGGGCCTCATGGAGGACACCGGAGCAAGCCTGCCCCCAATGGCCTTCGTGGCCTTCCAAGCGGTATTCGCGATCATCACCGTGGCCCTGATCTCCGGGGCGATCGCCGACCGCGCCAAGTTCTCAACCTGGCTGATCTTCGCCGGAATCTGGGCCACATTGGTCTACTTCCCCATCGCACACTGGGTGTTCGACTTCAGCCTTGACTCTCACGTCGGCGGCTGGATCGCCAACGACCTGGCTGCGATCGACTTCGCAGGCGGCACTGCCGTCCACATCAACGCCGGAATCGCCGGCCTTGCGCTCGCCATCATCCTTGGCAAGCGACTCGGCTGGAAGCACGATCCGATGCGCCCACACAACCTCACCCTGGTCATGCTGGGAGCCGGTTTGCTGTGGTTCGGCTGGTTCGGCTTCAATGCCGGTTCGGCCGTCGCCGCGAGCAACTCCGCATCGGTGGTCTGGGTGAACACCATGGTCGCAACCGGTGCCGCCTGCCTCGGCTGGCTCCTCACCGAGCGCATCCGTGACGGCCATGCCACCTCCCTTGGCGCTGCCTCAGGCATCGTCGCCGGCCTGGTCGCCATCACCCCGTCCTGCTCCTCGGTCTCGCCCATCGGCGCGATCATCGTGGGTGCCGTGGCTGGCGTGATCTGCGCACTTGCCGTCGGCCTGAAGTACAAGCTCGGCTATGACGACTCCCTCGATGTGGTCGGCGTCCACCTCTTCGGTGGGCTCTGGGGCACCCTGGCGGTCGGCTTCCTGGCAACCGCCGCTGCCCCGGCCGGCGTTGACGGCCTGTTCTACGGCGGCGGCCTTGACCAGCTGTGGCGCCAGGCAGTCGGTGCTTTTGCGGTGCTGTTCTACAGCGGGATCATGACTTTCCTCATCGGCCTGCTGCTCCACAAGACAATCGGCTTCCGGGTCAGCGAAGAGGAAGAGCGCGCAGGCGTTGACGAGTCCGAGCACGCTGAGACCGGCTACGATCTCGGCACGTTCGGTGGCGGACGCACGTTGTCATACGCCGGCTCGACGCCTAGCCAGGTCGAGGCAGATACCAAGAATGGTCAGGAGGTGTCGGCATGAAGCTCGTAACAGCGATCATCAAGCCGCATATGTTGGACGAGGTTAAGACCGCACTCGAGTCGTTTGGCGTCGAAGGAATGACCGTCAGCGAGGCCAGCGGCTTTGGACGTCAGCGGGGCCACACCGAGGTCTACCGGGGAGCGGAGTACACCGTCGACCTGGTTCCCAAGGTGAGACTTGAGGTGCTTGTAGACGACGATGATGCAAAGGACATCATCGACGTATTGGTCAAGGCCGCTCGGACCGGCCGCATCGGTGACGGTAAGGTCTGGTCGGTTCCCGTGGAGGAAATCGTCCGCGTGCGAACCGGGGAGCGCGGGCTGGACGCGCTCTGAAGCGTGATCTAACCAACGAGCGTCTCAACGTCGCGATCCGGTCCGAGTGGTCTTCCACGGCGGGGCCGGATCGTCGGCGTTTGCTCACCGAGTCTGTTGAGTCGGCGCTCGTCGAGCTCTACGCGGAGGTGGGCGGCCCTGCAAGCGGGGCCGCCCTTGCCGCCGTCGGCAGTCTGGCTCGCCGGGAGCTGGGTCCGCGCTCCGACATCGATCTAGTGCTGCTGCATAGCGGGAAATCCGCGGCCAAGATCAATACGCTGGCGGGAGACCTGTGGTATCCGCTCTGGGACGCGCGGATCCGGGTCGATCATGCCGTACGCACTCCAGCTGAGTGTGCCGACGTCGCGGGTAGCGAGCTGAGTGCCGGTGTAGGCCTGCTCGATCTGCGGGTGATCACCGGCGACGCAGAGCTGGTCAAGGATGCTCGTACGGCACTCCTTGACCAGTGGCGTAATAACACCAGGAAACGGCTGCCAGAGCTGCTGGCGTCCCTCGACGAGCGCCTCGCTACTTTCGGTGACGCCGCCTATTTGCTCGAACCCGACCTCAAAGAGGCGCGCGGAGGCTTCCGTGATGTGTCGATGCTGCGAGCGCTCGCTGCCAGCTGGCTGACGGACCGGCCGCATGTCGGCATCGGCGGGCCGTACCAGCGGCTGCTCGACGTACGAGACGCATTGCACCTCGCCTCGGGTCGCACACTCGACAGGCTGATCTCCAGCGAGACCCCGGCCGTGGCCAGTCGCCTCGGCTATGACGAGACTGATGATCTTCGCCGGGACGTCAGCCTGGCGGCCCGCCGAATCGGGCACGCTGTAGATCTGACCGTGCGGGCGGCCCGCCAAGCGCTGCCGCCGCATCGGGTTCTCAGTTTCATCAAGCGGGAACGCAAACCCAACTACGTCCAGGCCGACCACGGGTTGATCATCTCCTCCGGCGAGGTCGGGCTAGGCCGAACAACCAGCGCCAGCGATCCGCTCGTTGGCCTGCGAGCCGGGGCGCTGGCCGCACGGCGTGGGCTCGTCCTCTCCCCCGTGACGGCCGACAACCTCGGTAAGCACGGGCAGACGCTGCCGTCGCCGTGGCCTCAGGTCTGCCGAGATGCGCTGCTGGACATGCTGGCCACCGGGGCAAACGTGGTGCCGGTGTGGGAGGCTCTTGATCTCGCCGGATGCATCAGCAGATGGATTCCTTCCTGGGAGCCGATCCGCGCTCGTCCTCAGCACAATCCGGTGCATCGGCACACGGTGGACCGGCACCTGGTACAGACAGTGGCCGAGGCCCAGCCCCACCTGACTCGTGTCGATCGGCCCGACATCTTGTTGCTGGCCTGCCTTTTCCACGACATCGGCAAGCTGCCCGGCGCTGGTGTCCATCACGCCGCGCGCGGCGCGCCGATTGCACGTGAGGCAGTCGAGATGATCGGGCTCAACCAAAGCGACGCTGAGCTGGTTGAGCGCCTGGTGAGGCATCACCTCACACTCGCTGGGCTGGCCACCAAGCGGGACCACGCGGATCCCGCGACGTTGGACACTCTGGTCGAGGCTGTGCAAGGCCGGGCGGACATCCTTGAACTGTTGCGTTGTCTCACCGAGGCAGATGCTCGAGCAGCCGGTCCGGCCGCCTGGTCACCGTGGCGAGCCCAACTGATCAACAGCCTGGCTGACCACACCGAAGAGCTGCTGGTGGATGAAGCTACCCGGGTGGACGTCACGCAGCTGGTGGACCTCGGTCTGGCTCGGTCAGTCCAGCTCGATGGGCGACCCCGGATCCGCGTGGAAAGCCAGCCTGGCGGCTTACAAATCGTCATCGCGGCCACCGACCGGCTCGGCCTCTTCAGCGACACGGCCGGACTGCTCGTTTCGCATTCGATTCAAGTTCGCTCAGCAGTCCTGCATACCGTCGAAGGGGTCGCTGTCAACACCTGGCGGGTCGACAAGCAGGTGCCAACCGATCTCCCTGACACCGCGTACTTGGTGAAGCAGCTGGTACGCCTCGAGACGGGTGAGAGCGGTGTCCTCATGCCGGTGCAGCGCCGTGAGGCCCGAGCCCATGGCAGTGGCGCTGTGTCCCAGCCGTACGTGGAGCTCTTCAGTGACGCCAGCGATACCGCGGCTGTTATTGAGGTCAGGACAGGTGATCGCGCCGGCTTGCTGTACGCCCTCGGGCGTTCGCTGAGCGAAATCCTGCTATCGATCCGATCGGCGCACATCAGCACGCTCGCTGGGCAGGCTATCGATACCTTCTACGTGACCGAAGCGGACGGCTCATCACCCAATCCGTCGCGCACCCAAGAGGCGGTCGATGCGTTGACCATGGCGGCGGGAATCCCGGCTACGCCAACACCCGCCACGTAATTCCCGGCTGCTGGCAGCCGAGTTGACCTCGTTGGGTCAGGTTCGTTCTGCGATGAGGTCGTCAACCTCCGCAGAGGTCGGCGGCTGCGCGCCACGCCGGGAGCAGACGATGGAGGCAGCTGCCGCTCCACGTTCCAACGCGCCTTCGAGCCCGAGATGGAGCTTGACCCAGCCGTCGAGAAAGCCGGCCATGAAAGTGTCGCCCGCACCGACGGTGTCGACTACCGTCGTCGGGAAGCCAGGCACTCGGGTGATGTTGCCACCTGGCTCGATGGCCACCCCACCACCCGGCCCGAGCGTGATCACTGCGAGTCCCAGCCCGTACTGCTCGACCCAGGTGCCGGCCAACTCCACCGGATCGCCGCCGCTCTGCCCGACACCGCTGGCCTCCGCTTTGGCAAGAAACTTGATGTCCTCATCACTTGCCTTGACGATTCCCTGCCTTCGACCAACGACCCGGAGCCAGGGCTGCACCTTGCTCCAATAGACATCAGGGTCGGTGATCACGGTAGGCCGGACGTTGATGTCGTAGGAGACGCCGGCCTGCACGTCGCGCATCCAATCGAGCAGCACTTCCGCACCCGGGCTGACAATGCATGACAAGGATGCAATGTGCAGCCAGTCGTCGCTGGACAGCTCCGGCAAGTCGTCGATCTGCCAGCCAAAGTTCGCCGTGTCGTTGAAATGGAATGTGTAGCTCGCGACACCCTGCTCATCCAAGCTGACGACCGCGATCGAGGTGGCCTGCGAGGCCTCGGTAGCAAGATCAAGCTTTACGTTTGCTTCGAGGATGTGCTGTCGCAGCTGACGACCGAAAGCATCCTTGGAGAGGCGACCCAGAAAGTGCGTGTCCGCACCAAGCTTGCCCAAGGCGACGGCCGAATTCATCGGTCCCCCCGCCGACAAAGCCAGCCACGTCGAGCTGAATGAATCACTGCTCGCGACGTCCGCCTGGACCAGGTCTATGAGGGTTTCACCGCACACCACAAAGCGCGTCATGGAGACAACCTAGTGGTTTGGGCGTGCCGAGGTGTTGGCCGATGCAGTGATCTGAAGCCTATCCGGCTAGGAGGCGAGTTCAGCGCGCAGTCCAGCCTGCATCTCTTCCCCCATCTGCCGCCAAAGAGATGGCGGAATCGCTTGTGCGCTGATCTCGCAGAGCAATCTCCCCATGGAGTAGCTCGGATCGAGGAGGGTCAGCCGCTCGCAGCAACAGTTCAGCAGGGCACCAGATCCCTCGACCCAGGCGGCCATACCCAGCAGGCACAGCGGTGCAGCGGCCAACGTGGGCGGCACATGAGCGACGACGGCGCCCCATAGCCGGACATGTTCCTCGGCGTTGGTCGGACTTATCTGGGCCCAGGCGAGATCCCTCATGTGCACATCGCTCACCAGGAGGCCAAGCAAGAGGCATGTCCTCTCATCGAGGACGCCGCGGTCCGAAGTTGCCGAGTCCATCAACCGGGCCAAACGCCGGGGCGCTGCGCTGTGATTGTCGAAGTCCTCCAGCTCAGCCAGCAGGATGTCAGCGAGCGCCCGCAAACGTGGCAGTTCTGCCTCGGGCGGGCCGCTGATGGACGCTGCCAGCTCCTGCCGACTAGCACGAGCGCCGAGTCCGGCAAAGACGGCCGCGGCGGACACCGGGTGGGAGCCGGGATCGAACGGCGTGCCGCTGAGCGGGCAGCAGTCCTCAGCGCAGGTGAGCGACCACCACCGACCGTGTCCGACGTAGAGCACGTCGGTGAGCTTGTGATGCTTGCCTAGCCGATCCATGAGCCCAGTCAGCAGCCGGTGAGTAGGCAGGGTGGCCGCGCTATAAGCCACGATGGCCAATGCCTCTGTTCCATGACGTTTCGCCAAGTAGTCGATATGTTCGGCGAGCTCGTCGGCTGCGGATTCCGGCGGAAGATCCATCCGGGCCGTCAACCAGATACGTCCGGACTTGATGAACACCGCGACGATCGACTCATCGGGGTGGAAGCCCACTACGTACGGGATGATGGCCAGCAGTTCGTCTGGTTGACCGACCTTGAGCCGCCTGCGCGGTTCCTGGCGACGACGCCGTCGCGCTGATTTCTTTGAAGCTGTCATGCAGTCAGGTTGCGGATGAGGAACCGAATCGGTCGGTCATCAGCAATTCTGTGGATAACGAGTGCCAGCTCGCTGCGTCTGTGGACAACCGGTCGCCGCTGGTCTCGGCAGCGGGGCAATCCTGCGCTACCGTGGTCTGAAATGGACGAGCCCAACGGTTCAGACAGCACCGGCATGGGACCGACGCCCAGCGGACCGTCCTTCGTTCCCTGGGCGCCCGTCCCAGGTGACACGCCGCCCATTGGACTCCCACCGCCGGGTCGTAGCGCTCGATCGATGGCCAAGCCCACCTCGAGGCTTCCGACCGTGATCTCCTTGGCTGTGATCTTCTTGGTGGCGGTGGTTGTCGCCGCGGCCAGCCTGGTCGCCAATTTTGCTGACACCCAGGTCCGGGCTCCCGTCAGCAGCAAGCAACCGATCCCTCAGATCGCTGCGCAAGGCGATCGGATCGAGTTCACCACCAGCGAAGGAAGCGGCGAGCTGATCTTGCTCAGGCACACGTGGCTGAGCAGCGGACAAGTGCCACCGTCATCGGGTAGTTACCTCCGGGTCGAGGTAGAACTCACCTGCATCGCTGGCGCGGTCGACTTTGACCCTTACAACTTCCAGGTCTTCGACCAAACCGGCCGGCTCTTCGAGACCGCGCTCGAAGGTGCCGGAGATGCGATGTTGGAGTCCGGCACTCTGTACCCCGGCGATCGGGTTCGCGGCACAATCGCCTTCGACATGCCGCACAGCGAGGCCACGCTGCTGATGAGCGATGATTCCAACCAGACGGTCACAGCTCTCAAGGTCCCCGACTGACCTTTAGCGGCCTCCAACGTGGCAGGCGGCGCCGGCCGTGTCTTAGCGAAGCTCTCTGCGGATCACCAGCTTCAGGCCCGACCACACGTGATCGATCGCGCACACCTTGACGTCAACAAGTCCGGTGCTGGGTAGCACCATCTCCCGGATGACGTCCTCGGTCATGTCGGTCTCGATCTTGCTCGCGCGCTTGGGCCAGGCCACCCAGATCATGCCATCCGGCGCTATCGCGGTCGTCAAGGCAGCGATGCGGGCGGCAAAGTCCACCTGACGAGTGACGAAGATCAACACCAGATCGTGGTGGCCACGCAGGCGCCTGCTGGTGGCCACATGATCGGGCAGCTCGCCGAGCAAGGCATCCAGGTTGGTCGGTGCATTCAGCACCGCCATGGACATGCCGGCCTTGATGCCAAGCTTCTTCGGCAGTGGTGTTCCTGAGTAACCGACCGTCACCTCAGACCTCCCAGGTATCAGCATGCACTGAGCGAGCCATTGAATACCGTGCTTGACTCGGCGGCGTGACGGAAATGCAGGCCACCCACGCGGGCGAGCCGCATTCAGGCGGCCTGACGAATCGGCTCAACTGGCTGCGTGCGGGTGTGCTCGGTGCCAATGACGGCATCGTCTCGGTGGCAGCGATTGCGGTTGGTGTGGCGGGTGCGACGCCGCAGCTGGAGCCCATTCTCACTGCATCAGTTGCCGGCCTGGTCGGCGGCGCAATTTCGATGGCACTCGGGGAGTACGTGTCGGTGAGCAGCCAGCGGGACAGCGAGCGAGCCTTGATCGCCAAGGAAGAGGCCGAGCTGGCCACGATGCCTCATGAGGAGCTGAGGGAGCTCACCCAGCTGTACCAGAACAAGGGTCTGACGCCGCAAACCGCACGCCAGGTCGCCGAAGAGTTGACCGCGAACGACGCGCTTGCGGCACACCTGGATGCTGAACTGAATATCGACCAGCAAGACATCGTGAGCCCGTGGCGGGCCGCGTACGCTTCGGCGATCGCTTTTCTGATCGGTGGCTTGCTGCCAATCTTGGCCATCATCGTCTTTCCCGCCGCGATGCGCGTCCCCGCCACATTTGCCGCCGTTTTGATCGCCTTGGCGATCACCGGCGCAGCCGGCGGATACCTCGGCGGCAGCCCGCTGCTGCGGCCCACCGTTCGAGTTGTGCTGGGCGGCGCGATCGCTCTGGCGACGACCTTCCTCATCGGTCGCTTGCTGGGCACCACGGTTCTGGGCTAAAGAAAGATTTCAGGAGAGCTTGGATATCAGGCAGCACCGCCGGTGGACTGGGTCTACGGATTCAGGCTCGGGCAGTGTGAGACTGAGGTTTGGGCCAGCCAGGCAGGCTGGACAGAGAAAGTGGTACGCCGCGGCCGCCGCCTCATTGGTGCATACGAAAGGTGAACGATGGTCCAACCGACGGTGCCGGCCCGCCCGGGGTGGGCTGCCTTGATCATGTTGCTCATGCTCGCCGGCATGTGGATGCTGGAGCTTCTTGATCAGCTGAGCGGGAACCAGTTGGACCAATTGGGCATTCACGCGCGTGAGCTCGACGGCATGCCGGAGATCCTCACTGCACCTTTCCTCCATGCTGGCTGGGATCACCTGATCAGCAACTCGTTGCCATTCGTGGTGCTCGGATTTCTGGTGCTCCTCAGCGGGCTGGCTCGGTGGCTGGTCGCCTCCCTGATCATCATTGTCGTCTCGGGGCTCACCGCCTGGTTCCTCACGCCGGCCAACACGATCATCCTCGGTGCCAGCGGTCTCATCTTTGGCTGGATGACCTACCTGCTGGCGCGCGGCCTATGGTCACGACGCCCCGCACAGGTGGTCATTGCGGTGCTCGTACTGCTGGTGTACGGCGGTCTGATCTGGGGCGTCTTCCCTAGCGGCGCCGGTATCAGTTGGCAGGCCCACCTGGGCGGCGCCGTCGCCGGCGTGTTGGCGGCCTGGCTGTTGCATCGTCGTGCGACTAGACAAGCGGTTCCAGCAGCGCCGATCCGCCGTTACTAGCCGACTTGTCAGAATCTGAGGGGGCTATAGGCCCCTCAGATTCTGACAAGTCGGGGCACGCCAGCCATCCCGAGACGGGAAAGTGTGCACAATCGGACGCGGGAAGCCACTTTTGCCGTCTTGCGACGAGAAAGGCACCACCTGGCCGCTCCCGCACTCTCCAAGCACCTGGATGCGTCAATCGGTCCGTGGTCAATTTCTGCCGCGGCCACGGAGCGTCCGATGTCAGAGACCCGGCCTGCCGCCGCTAATAACCCACAAGTCTGAAGAAGAAACTGCGTCGTCAATTCAGTAGTCGATAGAAACGGAAGAAGGCAAAGTCCTCGATAGGTAGCACCTCTACCGAC
>DATHIJ010000598.1:0-2950 GCA_035489975.1 Propionibacteriaceae bacterium
GAGGTCACGCTGAGCGGCGGCGTCCGGCCGAAACTGTGGGAGGTCGAATTCGACTTCGGCTGGACCTATTTTCATTATCCCGGCGAGGTGCCGATCAGCCCGACCGGCAGCACCGAATACTGGGAGGTCGCCGCGCGGGCCGACACCAAAATCCGCGACGTGCTACGCGTGGCCGGCGGCTTCGCCTATTCGCCAAGCATCTCCAACACCGGTGCGTGGAGCAAGTACGTGGCATTCGGTATGGGACTCGACCTGCCGCGCGCCGCGCTGCCGCCGAACGTCACCGCGTCGCTGACCGCGGGGCCGGCTATTTCTGGTTCGGCAATCAAGCCGCTGCGCTGGGCGGGTTTCCACTGCCGTCCTATCTGAATTGGAATGCCGGGGTGACCTTCACCCGCGAGAGCTTCAACCTCGACCTGCGCTACTACGACACCAATCTCTCCAAAGAGAACTGCTTCGTCTTCACCGGCGATCCCGGCGCCACACCTGGCGGGCGCATCAACCCCGTGACAAATCCGCAAGGCCTCGTCTCGCGCTGGTGTAGCGCCACGGTGGTTGCGAAACTGTGGTTCGCGCTGAACTAGACCTGGCGCGGATAACAAGCGCATTGCGCTGGTGCCGGCCGCGCTCATAGTCTGCGACCCCTGTGGCGGCGTGCGAATAACCCGCGCGGGAATGAACTACTTGTCATTGGCGGCGTGTCCGTCATCAGAGATTTTGAGACAGGAGGCGTTCTGATCTAAGGGAGTGTCTGGCGCATCCGGTTTGATTTTAGGCTGCGTGAGTTTTGTGAAGCAAGCGTCTGTGTTGGATGGTTTTGCGTTTGATCCTTTCTCTTTCCAGCAGGATGGTTTGACCGCGCCCGAAGTAGACGTCGGCCGGCGTCAGATTGTCGATGCTCTCGTGGTAGCGCAGGTGATTGTAGTGGGCGACAAAGGCTTCGATCCGCGCCTCGAGCTCGCCGGGCAGATAATAGTTCTCCAGCAGGATGCGGCTCTTGAGCGTCAGATGCCAGCGCTCGATCTTTCCCTGTGTCATTGGATGATAGGGCGCACCGCGGATATGCAGCATGTCTTGTTCGTCGAGCCATGCCGCCAGATCCGTCGAGACGTAGCTCGGGCCGTTGTCGGATAATAGACGCGGCCGATGCGCCACATTGACCTGGTCGAGCCCTGATGCCTGCAGAGCCAAGTCCAAGGTGGCGGTGACATCGTCGGCCTTCATCGTGGTGCAGAGCTTCCAGGCCACGATGTAGCGCGAGAAGTCGTCGAGAACCGTCGACAAGTAGAACCAGCCCCAACCAGTCACCTTCAGATAAGTGAAGTCGGTCTGCCAGAGTTGGTTCGGCGCCGTCGTCTTGTCCTTAAACTCATCGGCGGCCTTCATCACGATAAAGGCCGGACTGGTGATCAGATCGTGGGCCTTGAGCAGGCGATAAACCGAGGCTTCCGACACGAAGTAGCGCTCGGCATCGGTAAACCGCACGGCCAATTCACGGGGCGAGAGCTCCGGCTCGTCGAGGGCCAAGGTGACGATCCGCGCGCGGACGTCATCGGGGATGCGGTTCCACACCCGATCGGGCCGCGGGCTGCGATCGCCCAGCGCCTCTGGCCCTCCGGTCCGATAAAGATCGTACCATCGATAGAACGTGGATCTCGGGATTCCGATCTGCTGCAGCGCCCGCCGAACCGGCAGATGGGATTGCTCGACCAGCTGGATGATCTCCAGCTTCTCTGAGGCCGGATATCTCATTCGCCGTCCTCCCCATCCCCCGTCACGCTTTTTTTGAGCAGACGGTTCTCCAGGGTCAGATCGGCGACCACCTCCTTGAGTGCCGTGGCCTCGCGCCGCAGTCCGATGACCTCGTCCGAGGTGGCGGCTCGGGCCGTATCGCCAGCCAGGCGCTTCTTGCCAGCCTCCAGGAAGTCTTTCGACCACCGATAGTACAGGTTCTGTGCGATCCCCTCGCGCCGACATAGCTCGGCGATGCTGTCCTCGCCGCGCAGGCCTTCCAGCACGATCCGGATCTTCTCCTCGGCCGAATAATGCTTGCGCGTTGCCCGCCGGATGTCCTGGACGACCGTCTCAGCCGGGTCCTTCAATACTCGCGGTTGCTGTCTCATCTTCGCTCCTATGAACGTTACGATGAGCCAGAAACTCTCCCTTGTTCAATCCGCCCGTTCTGTCCAATGAGCGCTGAGGGCGGACAGTTGACTGTGCATGAATGCGCGCGGAAATTTTATCGCGAGTGCTCCGGAACAGGGGCTATCGCCAACCAGTTTTCATAAGCGGGAGCTGCCTTCCACCCCCATGCTCCCAGCAGCCCCGTGGGGCTCCGGAACACGGCAATTCGGGGCCTCGGAGACCTTGTAGTGGAACCTTGAGGGTGGAACCACCGGGCGGTTATCCGTGCCGCCCGGTGGTCTTGCCGCAGGCCAACCATGGGGGCGGCGGAACTAGCGGACCTGCCCGATCTGCTCGTCGGGCCTGAGAACGCCCAGCTCGCGTGCCAGGGCCTGGGGATCCACATTCTTGACGCGGACACCAACGATGAAGTGCGGCCCGTTTTCCAGCAACGTCTGCGGGTCACGCGCCGCCCGTAGCTTCTCGCCATCGTGCTCGAGCTTGCGGTTGATGCGCTTGATGATCGTTCGCAAGCTGACTGTGGTTTGCTCGGGCATGGCTACACCCTTCCGGACCAGAGGCTAACGAAAAACCGCCCTGCTGTGAACCGGGCGGCTTGGCGTCGGGCGTTCTCACTCGTCGGCGCGCATCATTTCTTCGGCGTACTCACGCAGCGTCTGCAGTTCGTCTATGTGGCGGTCAATCAGTTCCCACAGAGGATCGTCCCCAGTAGTATTGCCTTGGAGATAGTGATCACCGAGGATCGCGAGCTTCACCCCCTTGGCGTGACTGACCGCGTGGTTGATGTTGTCGACCAGCCGCAGCA
>DATHIJ010000599.1:0-3100 GCA_035489975.1 Propionibacteriaceae bacterium
TTGCCCTGCACCGGTGAGACGCCGATCTCTTCGGTGTACATCTTCACGGCCGCCTCGGTATAGGCATCCCACTGATCGAGGGTGACCCGCCGTACCCGCCGGTCGGGAGGGATCGCGGGTTGCGAACTGATCGCCAGCACAGGCTGGTGCGGCCGCACATCGCGAGCCTCACTCCAGGCCGCGCCCCAGCGATCCGAGAGCCGGTGCCACAGTTCCAGCGCCACCTGCGACGGACCGATGATCGATGCGCACATGCGTTGCGGACCGGCGAACTCAGCCCAGGCGTCGAGCGCCTCTTCCTCAGCATTGACCGGCACCATATTGGACCCGGCATGGCACAGCGCACGAAGCAGACCACCCCGCTCATACCCCCAGACAGGACAGCCGAGGCTTGACTGCTCGAGGCCGGCGGAACGCACCCGCGACGCGACGAAGACATTCTCGATCGGGTTAGCAGACAGCAGCCGGATGGCCGCGGGTAGATCACCGCGATTGAGCACCCGCACCGAACCCTCCCGGGCCCATCGGGAGGCAATCGTGCCGGCGACCTTACGCATGCTCAGCGCACGCTGACCTCGGGCGCGCCGTCGCCGGCGGGCATGGACTCCGCGAGCCGCATCGCCTCGTCAATGAGGGTCTCGACGATGTCGGCCTCTTTCACGGTCTTGATCACCTCGCCGCGGACGAAGATCTGACCCTTGCCGTTACCGGAGGCAACGCCGAGATCGGCTTCGCGTGCCTCTCCCGGTCCGTTGACCACACAACCCATCACGGCGACCCGGAGCGGCACCTCCAACCCCTCCAACCCGGCAGTTACCTCGTCGGCGAGCTTGTAAACGTCAACCTGCGCACGGCCACAGGAGGGGCAGGAGACGATCTCCAGATGGCGCGGCCGAAGGTTGAGAGATTCCAGGATCTTGATGCCAACCTTGACCTCCTCGACAGGAGGCGCTGACAGGGATACCCGGATCGTGTCACCAATACCCCTCGAGAGCAGCGCGCCGAAAGCGACCGCAGATTTGATAGTCCCCTGGAACGCCGGCCCGGCCTCGGTAACGCCGAGATGTAGCGGGTAGTCACAGGCCTCCGCTAGCAGCTCGTACGCGTGCACCATGACGACCGGGTCGCTGTGCTTGACCGAGATCTTGAAGTCTCGGAAATCGTGTTCCTCAAACAGGCTTGCTTCCCACAACGCTGACTCCACGAGTGCCTCGGGAGTGGCCTTGCCATACTTGGCCAGGAGGCGCTTGTCAAGTGATCCGGCGTTGACCCCGATCCTGATCGAGCATCCAGCGTCAGCAGCGGCCTTTGCAATCTCCTTGACCTGATCGTCGAAAGCCCGAATGTTGCCAGGATTGACGCGTACGCCAGCGCATCCGGCATCGATCGCCGCGAACACATACCTGGGCTGGAAGTGGATGTCGGCGATCACGGGGATCTGGGATTTCCTGGCAATCACTGGCAAGGCGTCGGCGTCGTCTTGACTCGGTACAGCAACGCGGACGATGTCGCAGCCGGTAGCGGTCAGCTCGGCAATCTGCTGCAACGTGGCATTGATGTCTGCGGTCAGAGTCGTGGTCATTGACTGCACACTGATCGGCGCATCGCCGCCGACAGCGACCTTGCCGACTCTGATCTGGTGACTCTTGCGGCGCGGCGCAAGAGTGGGTGGAGGCAGGGTGGGCAGACCCAGGTCGATGCTCATACGGCCTTTCATCGCAAGGTTTCGGCGGAACGTGTGCTGAGAACTCGCCGACGATCCAGCCTAACGTGACTGTAGTAGTGAGGAGACCCTCACAGCTTCCGCCCCATAGTGGCAGCCGGAGACATCCGCGCCACAATCACCCTCGAGTCCATCGAGCAGGGCGCCAGTGGCGTCCGTTCCGTTTGCCCGACGACGTATAGCGTCACACCCGAATGAGGCGAAGCGGGCATCGTCACGACTCGCCAGCACTGGCGAAAGGTGGAGTGAAACGCTGGATGGCATGACCATCGACGAGATCATCAGCTTCGTAGGCGGACTCGATGGAGTGCTGATCCTCAGACCAGGACCCGGCGACGGCTCACCGGAGATCGCCTGGGGCGACACGTTCTTCTACTACTCCCCGAGCGGGGGGGTGCCGCAAAGAACTCAGCCGTTTGCGACGATCGTGACCAAGGACTACCCAGGCGACGACGAGTCGGAGCTGGATGGTCCCGAGGCGTTCCGCGTCAACGTTGCGGCAGACAAGGAAGCCTTCGTCCGTTGGACTGGGCACACTCCGCGAGAGTCAGCCGCAAAGACCGTCGTCCCCAGCGCTTCGGATGTGGTGATCGCACATCCGGTCTACGGCTCCCTGGGCTGGCTTGCCGTAAAGAATCCGGGCGAGCGGACAGCTGAGACATTGCGGGAACTACTCCATAACGCCTACCAGCTGGCTCGCTCTCGCTACGAACGACGAGCCTCTTCGGCAGAGTCTTGACCTGGAAACAGATCGTTCGACCTCGCGGTGCCTCCGGCCCGACGCGCAGTCAGTCCTTGATTGGTGCGTAGCTGAGGCTCAGCACGCCGGTCTTGAAGGTCTCTGTGCTCACGAGTTCGAGAGGGATTCTTGGCTCGTCGGCCGGAAAGAGCCGAGCCATGCCCTCACCGACAACGATCGGATGCATGAGCAGGTTGAGCTGATCCACGAGGCGCTCGCGCAGCAGCCAGCGGACGGTGGTGGGGCTGCCGGACATGGCGATGTCGCCACCATCACGGGCTTTGAGGTCGATCAGCTTTTGAGCCACGGCGCCGCTGATGATCTCTGAGTTCTCCCACTCCGCCGCCTGGAGGCTGTTGGAGACCACGTACTTCTTGATGGAGTTGATCACGTCACCGAACGGCTGGTCGGCATGATCAGGCCAGTACGCGGCCCACTCGTTGTAGAGGACACGGCCCATCAGGATGGCGTCCGCGGTCGCGAAGCCGGCGTCAACTGCGGCGCCCATTTCGTCGTTGAAGTACGCGAAATGCCATTTGTCGGGCGACTCGACGACGCCATCGAGGGAGATGAAGAAGTTTGACTTGATCTTGCGCATGAGAGGGCCCCTCAGAAGAGCTGAATCGGATCGACGATGT
>DATHIJ010000600.1:0-5298 GCA_035489975.1 Propionibacteriaceae bacterium
AATGCTGGCTTTACGCGCTCCGACGCGGTCGTGGGCCTCGGCGGCGGTGCCACCACGGATCTCGCCGGGTTCGTGGCAGCCACCTGGCTGCGCGGCGTACGAGTGGTCATGGTGCCGACCACCCTGCTCGGCATGGTGGACGCCGCTGTGGGTGGCAAAGCCGGAATCAACACAGCGGAAGGCAAGAATCTCGTCGGCTGCTTCCACGAGCCGGCCGGCGTTGTCTGTGATCTTGAGGCGCTGTCGACCTTGCCGCACGCGGACCTGGTTGCCGGTCTGGCGGAAGTGATCAAATGCGGGTTCATTGCCGATCCCGAGATCTTGATCATGATCGAATCAGACCCGGCGTCGGTAGTGCGCCCCGATTCGCCACTGCTCCACGAGCTGATCAAGAGAGCTGTATCGGTCAAGTCACGCGTCGTCAGCGCCGACTTCCGGGAGACCACATCCACTGGATCCACCGTGGGCCGAGAGCTACTCAACTACGGCCACACTGTCGGGCATGCGATCGAGCGACGGGAACGGTTCGCGTGGCGCCACGGAGATGCCATCAGCGTCGGCATGATCTATGCCGCTGAGCTGGCCAGGCTCGCGGGTCGGCTCGATGTAGCAACCGCTAGTCGTCATCGCGCGGTGCTGTCGGCCGTGGGATTGCCCACCAGCTACGCCGCTGACGCATTCGACGACCTGCTGCAGATCATGGCTCTCGACAAGAAAGCCCGGGGCTCGACGCTGCGGTTTGTGATCTTGAACGGGCTGGCCAGCGCCGAGATTCTCGCCGCACCAGAGGATGACCTGCTGCGCACCGCGTACGAAGCCGTATCGGCCTAATCGTGGGTCTAAACTGGGCCGCTGCCCGCGATGCGCGAGCAGCTGAGTAAAAGAAAGGGTGGCCAGGCGTGGCGTCGACGAACGATCTCAAGAACGGCATGGTCTTGGACCTGGACGGGCAGCTCTGGTCCGTTGTCTGGTTTCAGCACCACAAGCCCGGCAAAGGCAACACCGTGGTGCGCACCAAGCTCAAGCATGTGCTGTCCGGCAAGGTCGTTGACAAGACTTTCACAGCGGACACGAAGGTGGATACGGCAATCGTCGATCGGCGCGAGATGCAGTACCTCTACCACGACGGTTCTGGCTTCGTGTTCATGGACACCAGCACCTACGACCAGATGAGCATCGCGGACGAGACCGTTGGGGACGCCAAGAACTATCTGCTCGAGGGACAGTTGGCGACTGTGGCCATTCACGACGGGACTCCGCTGTATCTTGAGCTGCCCGCTTCGGTCGAGCTGGTGATCACCTACACCGAGCCGGGCCTGCAGGGTGACCGCAGCACTGGCGGCACCAAGCCAGCCACAGTCGAGACTGGCTTGCAGATCCAGGTTCCGCTCTTTCTGACCACAGGTGAAAAAGTCAAGGTCGACACCCGGTCCGGCGAATATCTCAGCCGTGTTGGCAGTTAGCGGAGCAGGCCGAGTACTCATGAGCGAGCCCGCTAGCCCCGAGACTGATCCCGTACGACGGGGTCGCGGCTCGTCGCGCAGCAGGGCCCGCAAGCGGGCGCTAGACATCTTGTTTGAGGCGGAGCTTCGTGGGTCAGACTCCGTCGCGACCCTGGAAGAGCGAACGGCCGCTGGCGATCCGCCGGTTCGGGAGTACACAACGCAGCTGGTGCACGGCGTGGTCGCCCACGCCAGCGGGATCGATGCCCGGATCAGTGCATGCCTGGCCCCGGGCTGGACTCTGCCGCGGATACCTCGGGTCGATCGCAATGTGTTGCGGATCGCTGTCTTCGAGATCGACTACGGCGAGGTGCCCGACGCAGTAGCAATTTCCGAAGCGGTTCAGCTTGTCTCAGAGCTGTCCACCGAAGACTCGCCTGCGTTCGTGAACGGAGTACTGGGCGCTGTGACGACCTCCAGCGTCGGCTGAGCGGTGTTCGATCGTGCGATCTGCCGCTAGCGCTCCTGGATGCTCGACAACGTCGGCTTGAGGTCGATGACAGGCGTTCCGTCGATGGCTTCCAGGGCGCTGACATGTACGCGTACGCCATCAATATCGAGGACGCGCACCCGATGTAAGCCAATCGGATTAGGCCGGCTCGGTGCCCTGGTGCTGAAGACACCCGCCTCGGGTCGGCTCAGGTCTCCGCGCGGATGGACCCTCAAGACAGCGCGGTCGGCCTCATGGAGCCAGGTCAAAATGATGATCTCCTCGCCAACCGCAATGCCGTCCAGGCCTGCTTGAACTTCGGGATTCAGTACCAGGTACGCATCCGGTGCACCTTCATCCCCCTGCCGCGGCGCATCGGCCGTCGAGACGAGCGGACTCTGGACGCGCCCAATCGGGCGGACTGTGAAGTCGGTGGCGGAAGAGTCAGCCATGTAGGGCACTCAATCACAGCACCGTCGAGGAAGAGCGAGTGTGTTCGTCATTAGGGTGAGAGGGCGGAGAGACCGCCCGAAGCATGAGGAGGGCGCATGAAGTACCTGCTGCTGATCTACGGCAACGAGGCAACGATGGAGGCGTACAGAGCGAACACCCCACCAGATCAGCAAGCCGCAGAGGCGAAGGTCTGGTACGAGTACGGCGACTGGCTCAGGGAGAAGGGCTGGTATTTGGCGGGCGAAGCGCTGGAGCCAACGGCCACGGCGACATCGGTGCGGGCGCCCGATGGCAAGCCCATCGTCACTGACGGACCCTTCGCCGAGACCAAGGAGCAGCTCGGCGGCTACTACGTGCTCGACGTTGCCAACGCAGACGAGGCGATCGAAGCGGGAGGCCGCTGTCCCGGAGCACTGTTCGGCACGATCGAGCTGCGACCGATTCAGGATTTCCCTGACCAGCCGCAGGGCTGAGGCGACGGCTGAGACACGCGGGGACGTCGACCACCTGTTCCGCCACGAGGCGGGGCGGGCGGTCGCGGCCCTGATCCGGGTGACCGGCAGCTTCGACTTGGCGGAGGAAGCGGTTCAGGATGCCTTTGAGCAAGCGCTTCGCACCTGGCCAGTGCGGGGATTTCCGCACAACCCTGCCGGGTGGATCATCACCACTGCCCGCAATCGAGCGATCGATCGCCTGCGACGCGGGCGTGTGGGAGCCGTCAAGGAGTTACAAGCTGAAGAGGTCCGGGCGCTCGAGATGCTGGGATCGGACGATCAGCAGATTCCTGACGAGCGGCTACGGCTGATCTTCACCTGTTGCCATCCCGCCCTCCCGATGGAGGCGCGGGTCGCGCTCACGCTGCGCACGGTCGGCGGACTTTCTTCGCGCGAAATCGCTCGCGCGTTCCTGATAAGCGAGCCCACAGTCCAGCAGCGCCTCGTACGGGCGAAGCGCAAGATCCGCGACGCAGGCATCCCTTATCGCGTGCCGCCCCAGGAGCTGCTGGCCGAGCGCCTCAGCGGTGTGCTCGCCGTCCTTTATCTCATCTTCAACGAGGGCTACACCTCGACCGAGGGCGACCTGCTGAACGTCGCGCTGTGCGACGAGGCCATCTGGCTGGCGCGCGTGGTGGACGGCCTGATGCCAGCAGAGCCCGAGGCTATTGGACTGCTCGCGCTGATGTTGCTGCAGCACTCTCGGCGTCATGCTCGGGTGGATGACCACGGCGATCTGGTCTTGCTGGAGGATCAAGATCGTGCTCGCTGGGATCAGGACATGATCGACGAAGGGCTTGCCAAGTTGGACGCGGCAGTGGCCATGCGGCGACCTGGTCCTTATCAAGTGCAAGCGGCGATCGCCGCGCTTCATGCGCAAGCGCCCCGACCTGAGGACACCGACTGGCCGGAGATTGCGACGCTGTATCGCGTTCTGTCGGTGATGTCGCCGTCTCCGGTTATCGAGCTGAACTGGGCCGTTGCAGTCGCCATGGCTGACGGACCTGATGCGGGGCTGGTGCTGATGGAGCGGCTCGCCGATGACCTGGATCGATATCACCTGTTCCATGCGTCGAGGGCCGACCTGCTCCGCAGGACCGGACGCGCTGGCGAAGCGAAGGCCGCGTATCAACGAGCCCTCGAACTGGTCACGAATCCGATCGAGCGGAAGTACTTACAAGAGCGTGTGGCGCAGGTCTGACGGCACCGTCAACTAGCCAACTTTCCAGTCGGCCCCCGGCGGCACGCCAGATGGCTTGGGCGAATTCGGTGTTGCCGAGGGGGTGGGTGCCGGTGGTGTTGACCAGATAGATCCTGGCGTGGAGTGATCGCCAGAGCCAGGTGCCGGGTTCTGGTTGTCGGACCTGCCAGTGTCCGTGCGTCTTCTGGTTGTGGTGGCGGCGGATGTGGGGTCCGAGGTTGCCGAGCCGGGTTTGGCCTGGCGGCCCGCCGCGGTCTGGGCTCAGGTATGGAATCGTGTGGTCCACATCGATGGATCGGCTGACGGCGGCGGCGTACGGGAACACATCGGCGGGATAGCGCAGCTGCAGTTGTTCGCGGAGGCTGGCGGGGATCTCGTAGGCATCGATTGGGGTGTGTCCGGCGGGCAGGTCGATGACCGGTTTCAGGTTGATGGTGCAGTGCTCGCCGAGCAGCAGCCGGAGCCGGCTCAGCAAGATCGGGCCGACGTTTTCGACGCGAGCGATGCCAGCACCGGCGGTGAGGGCTTCGGCGCTCAGGTGCACATAGATCACGGCGCGGGGCCGGGCCCGCTGTGGCCCGAACGGCGGCGGCAGGATCTGCAGTGACTGATGCTCGCCGCCCACCTGCGGGTCAGGCAGAGGGTCCGGCGTCGCCTGGGCGGCGGTGAGGTCGGCATCCGCCTGGGCGGCGGTGTGGTCGGCATCCGACTGGGCATCATCGAAACCGAACTCATCCTCGGGTGGTTCCTCGGCATCATCGCTGGGTTCGGCGGGTCCGTCCCAGTCGTCGTCTTGGTGCTGGCAGAGCAGCTGCAGGGCCAGGGCGGGCTGGGCGAGGACGCCAATGGCCTTGGAGCGCCGCACCTCCACAGGGTCGGTGTCGCCCTGCTTGCCGAGGGTCTCAGCTATCCGATCGATAGTGGCCTTGAACCAGATGGCATCGCCTGCGGTCGCCCGGGCAATGATCAACTTCAAACCGTGTTCGGACTTGCGGCCGAGCCGAACGAACCGCTCCCGGGCCGCATCAGCGGCTTGTTGTTCGGCGCCGTCCGGGTCAGCCTCGATGATGGCTGCGTCTAACAGGGTTTGTACCCGACCCCACGGCAGTGCCCCTAAGGCTGGGGCAAGCTTTTGATCGACCCACCCGGCCTGCTCAATGGTGAGGTGCCGGGTGGCCTTAGCGATCACACGGGCCTGGTAGGCCGGCACCTGCCCAG
>DATHIJ010000601.1:0-8163 GCA_035489975.1 Propionibacteriaceae bacterium
GGTGAAGTTGGACAGATCCCGTACATCACCGATTTTGAGGGCCTCGGTGGCGTCGACCAGCCCATCGCCCATTTGATCCCAGACACTGCGCGCGACGTACGCGCGAGACGCGGCGGAGCATTTTTGCCCGGAGTACTCGAAGGCCCCTCGAACCAGTGCCGTCCGCAGCACCTCCGGGCTGGCGCTGGCATGGGCGACCACAAAGTCCTTGCCGCCGGTCTCCCCCACCAGCCGTGGATAGGCCCGGTAACCACCGATGTTGGCTCCGACGCTCTGCCACAGGTGCTGGAAGGTCTTGGTCGATCCGGTGAAATGGATGCCGGCCAGAGCCGGGTGGCGCAGCGCAACATCAGAAACCTCAAGCCCGTCACCGGGCAGCATGTTGATCACGCCCGGCGGCAGGCCAGCCTCTTCCAGGAGCCGCATCGTGAAATGCGCGGCAAACTGTTGAGTCGGGCTCGGCTTCCAGATCACCACGTTCCCCAGCAATGCCGCCGAGGTTGGCAGATTGCCCGCAATCGCAGTGAAGTTGAACGGGGTGATCGCGTACACGAAGCCCTCGAGCGGGCGGTACTCGGTCCTGTTCCAGACTCCGGGTGATGAGATCGGCTGATCATCGAAGATGTGGCGCGCGAAGGCGACATTGAACCGCCAGAAGTCGATCAGTTCGCAGGCGGCATCGATTTCAGCCTGCTGCACCGTCTTCCCCTGACCGAGCATCGTGGCTGCGTTCAAGGTGTCCCGCCAGGGCCCGGCGAGCAGGTCTGCGGCACGCAGGAAAACAGCAGCCCGCTGTTCGAAGCCCAGCTCTACCCACCCAGGAGCGGCTGCCAGCGCGGCATCGATGGCCTCAGTGGCATCAGCCCGCGTCGCGTGGGCCGAGTGCCCGAGAATGTGGGAATGGTCGGACGGCATCGCTACGTCGAACGAGTCGCCCGACGCCTGCTTGCTCACTCCGTCAATGGTTGCTGTCAGCGCGAGCGGATCCTCGCTCGCCATCCGTTCGAGTGCTGACTCAATCCCTGCCCGTTCCTTCGAACCCGGAGCGTAACCGAGCACGGCTTCGTTGACCGGCACGGGCACATCTGCCATGGCATTCACAAAACCACGCTACCTGTATTGAATTTGCTCGCTATCGCTCGCAGGATCGCGTTTTGGGGATCCGCGCGATCCTGATCGGCTCGGAGTCAGACCTCACACGGCCTTGGCGCTCTCGGCCTCTTCCCGCCGCTTCTTCGCAGCCTCGACCGACGCTCGTAGCGCGGCCACCAGGTCGACCACTTCGGCCTCCTTCGGCGCCTCCGGCTCCTCAGCAAGCGGCACGCCTTCGGCTTTGCTCTGCACCAAGGCTTCGAGAGCCTCGCGGTAGGAGTCGGTGAAGTCCTCAGGATTAAAATCACCCGCCAGTGCGTCGATGAACGACTGTGCCATCGTGACCTCCGCATCCGACACGGTGACGTCCGCTGGCGGTGCGGCGAAGGAGCCGTCGCGCAGTTCATCTGGCCACAACATTGTGTGCATCACCAGCACGCCATCTTTGGGTCGGATCAGCGCCAACGCCTCGCGGGACCGCAGCGCAACCTTGACCACGGCGCTTTGGCCACTCTTGATCAAGGCATCTCGCAGTAGCACATACGGCTTGATGCCCGGGCCGTCAGCCTGGAGGAAGTACGTCTTGTTGAAATAGGTGGGATCGACATCCTCCTCGGCGACGAACTGTACGACCTCGACCGCCTTCGTAGTCGCCAGTGGGAGCGCCTCGAAATCCTCAGCCTGCAAGATCACCATCCGGCCGTCGGGCATTTCATAGCCCTTGGCGATCTCCGCATAGGGGATCTCTCTTCCGCATATCTCGCAGACACGCTTGTATTTGATGCGCCCTCCATCCTCGGGGTGAACCTGGCGAAAACTGATGTCCTTCTCTTCGGTCGCCGAGAAGAGCTTCACAGGAATCGTGACCAGTCCGAAGGAGATTGCGCCCTTCCAGATTGAGCGAGGCATGCTCCTAGTCTGCCCGATCCCACTGACAGCCCCCTCCCGTGCCGGGGGTGAGCCGTCATGTCACCGCATCGGGTGGAATCAGTGCTGTAGCTGGTCGAGCTCTTCCGGAGCGAACCACAACAGGTCGTAGTCATCAATGATCTGTGCGACCTCAGGCTCGGCGAGTGCAGCTGCCAGAGTTTGCCCGGCTACCACCATGCTGGCCAGGCTCGCCGCCTCGAGCGCGGCCGGTTCGTCGGCGAACAGCGCCTGTATCTGGGTCCAGCCCAACCCGCGGACCTCCACTTCGCCCAGCGGTTCGCAGAGGTCAAGAAGCTGTCCCGGCTGCACCTCTGCGGCGAGCACCAACCGTCGGGAGCCAGAATTCAGTACCAGAGCCAGCACGCCGGCGTAGCCGAGCGCGGCGTACTCGGCCTCCTCGATCAACGTGCCAGCTTCCATCGAGGCAACCAAGGTCGAGGTCGCCGCGCACCCCCGATAGTGGTCCGCCGCCACACCCGAGCGCAGATCCGCTGCGGCGTCCCAGGTCATCGGAACGAAGACCATCTCAGACATCAGCGCTGGACGCGCTATCACGGCGCAGCTGAGGTGCCCGGGCTTCGCTCTCCGAGGGGTCCATCGACGGGGCACGAGATGGCTCGGGCTGGGCGGCTGGTGAGCTGTTCGGCGGCTCGTCTGCGGGACCTTTCTCGGCGACCGCTTTGGGCGGCGGCGACTGCCTGGCAGTGCTCTGCTTCTCAGCTGTGGGCACGCTGGGCTCATCTGAGTTCGCCGGGGTGGTAGAGGCAGGAGGCGCAGTAGCGCCGGCACCCAGCTCGGCAGCGCGCGAGACCAAATTGCGTACAGCGGCACGTTTCAGGCCGGCCGCTTTGCGCGCTGCTTCCTGCCGAGCTGCTGCCTTCTTCGCAGCGGAGCGGCGGGCCGTGGCGGACGCCTTGCGGGTGGGTTGGCGTACGTTCGTCGCTCGGACGGTTGTGTCCAAGAGCTCGTCGAGGGCATCGAGCAGGCATTGAGCGAGCACGTCGAGGTCGCTGATGGCGTCCCGGTCGGAGGTGAGACCGACGAAGATCTCCCCGTCGTACGAGGTAACTCCAATGGCAAGCAGGTGGCCCGCCGAAAGAGGAAGGAACGGGTAGCTCGCAACGAGCTGGGCACCCGCAGCATAGAGCGCTACCTGAGGACCCGGAACATTGGTGATCACCAAGTCGTGTTGCTTGCGCACCACCTCGGTGGATGTGCGTACGCCGAGCGCATGCAACGTAGTCGGTGCGAAGCCAGCGATGTCGGCGAGTGTGCGTGCACCGACCGCTCGGCCCGAGTCCTTGTGGGCCTGGGTGTCGTAGGCGACTTGATGCAGCCGCATCAGCGCGTTCGGCTCCCCGATCGGGAGACGCTGTAGGTGGGGCGCCACCTGACTTCCGAGCGAGGTGGGCTCGCCGTCTTCCTCGGTGACACTCATTGGCACCACTGCGGTCAGTGAGCTTCCCGGGATGATCGACTCGCCGCGAGTCAGCAGCCACGAGCGCAGCCCTCCCGCGATCATCGCCAATACCACGTCGTTGATCGTGTGGTGATGCTCTTGCCGGACTGCCTTGAGATCAGTCAGGGAAGCGACAACTGTCGCGAAGCGACGCTGCTCGGACACTAGCCCGGTCAGCGGCGAGTCCGAGGCTGGACGCCCGCCACCCAAGGCATCAGCAGCCAGCTCTCCTAGCGCTCCGACAACACCGCCTACCGCTTCGCCGACTGCAACAGCGACACCAAGCGCGCTGGTCAGCGCCCCTCGTACATTCCCAATGGCCATTGCTGGGTCTTGAGCGCTCTCCCAGACGGCCCCAGCGAGCAACTCCAACGACGACGGCTCGGGGGCCGGATGCCAGGAGTCCTCGTTGGCTCCGACACCTGGAATTGCGTGCGAGCGAGCGGTCGAGTCCAGCAGCACCTGACCGATCTCCACAGTGTCGATTCCGTCGACAAGACACAGATGTGACTTGGCCAGCAGTGCAAACCGATCGTCTTCCAAACCCTCGACGAGATAGATCTCCCACAGTGGCCGCGACCGGTCGAGTCGTCGGGCCAGTACCCGGCCAATGAACTCCTGGAGCTGAACCAGAGTGCCTGGGCGCGGCAGCGCCGCCCGTCGCACGTGGAAGGTGAGGTCGAAGTTCTCGTCGTCGACCCACACGGGTGCAGCGAGCCTGGCAGGGATCCCGCGTACCCGCTGCCGATAGCGCGGGACGAAGGCGAGGCGTTCGCCGATCAGCCCATTGAGTCGTTCGTATTCGAAGCCATCAGGACCGGGATCGAAAATGTGTATGGTACCCACGTGGCCTGGGGTGTGTGCTGTATCCAGGGCCAACAACGACACCTCGAGAGGCGTCAGCCGCTGCGGCATGGGAGCCCTCCAGTGCTCGTGCGAATCCCTGGAGCAATTACGGTACTACCGCTGAGAGGGGCGACCTGTCGGCCGGTCGGGTGATCCGACCACCGGGAACCCGGTCATCACGCGCTTCGTAAAGGATGGATGGATCGTGGCATTAGGCGAGCGCCGCGAAATGTGGGCTTTGGCGGCGCCGATACGTCCGACACTGGAGGGAGAGAGGGACCCAAAAGCATGCTGGTAAGAAGTGCGCTGATCTGCGGGACTGTGGCCCTCGGTCTGCTGCTGAGCGGTTGTACGAGCAGCGCTCAGCCCGAAGCGTCCGCCAGCCCATCAGCGGTAGTCGGCAGTCCCAGCCAGCCGTCCTCACCCGCCACTTCACCAACGTCGGTTCCGCCGAGATCTCCCTCGCTCGATCCTGATTACGCGCTGACGATCAACATCGAGATCGTGGGTGGCAAAACGGTCCCCAACGGAGTGAAGATCAACGTACCGGTGGGCCAGAAGGTGATCTTGAACGTGAGCAGCGATACCGACGATGAGATCCATGCGCATCTTGGTGAAAAGGACTATGAGCTGGCGGTTCGGGCCGGCAGCCCGGCAAAGGGATCGTTCACGCTCGACAGCCCGGGCAGCTTCGAGGTGGAGTCTCATCATCTCGAGAAGACCATCGTGATCTTGAACGCGCGTTAGCCCAGCCGAACGATTTCATGCTGCTACCGCTGCACGGCATCGCGTCTCGGCACGACCTGCCGCTGCCGTTCTCCTTCGTTGTGGTCGGCGCTGTACTGGCGTTGACGATCTCCTTCGTGATCTTGATCTTTGCCTGGCGAAAGCCACGCTTCGACCAAGTGGGTGGGCGCCCGATGCCGCGGGTGACCGCAGTCGTCGACCATCCGATCACCCGGCTAGTTGCACGTGCGGTCGTCCTTGCCGCGTACGTCTGGGCAGGCCTCGCGATGATGGCCGGCCAGGACCTGCTAACCAATCCGATCTTCGGATTCGCCTTTGTCTGGATGTGGGTTGGTCTGGTCCCCATCTCGCTGTTACTCGGTCAGTTCTGGCGAGCAACCAACCCGCTGCGGACAATCCACGGCGCCCTGTGCGCACTGGCACGCGTTGACCCGGAACGGGGACTCCTCGCCTTGTCAGCCAGAGTTGGGGTCTGGCCGGCCGCAGCCGGCATTTTCGGATTCGTCTGGCTTGAGCTGGTCCAGCCCGACCGGACCACACTTGCGGTGCTCCGGGTGTGGGCGCTCGCCTGGCTGGTGATCTTGGTGCTGGGAGCGATTGTGTTCGGACAGCGTTGGATCGGCGCAGCGGATCCCTTTGAGACGTACGCGAGCACGCTGGCCCAAATGTCGATCTGGCGGCGAGTCGGCGATCAGCTCAGGCTGGTCAACCCGCTGGCCGGCTTGAACGCCTGGCACGCTCCCCCGGGAGCGACCGCCGTGGTGGCCGCGCTGCTCGGCAGCACAGCTTTCGACAGCTTCACTAACACCAGTTGGTGGATCCGAGTCGTGCAGGACTCAAACGTCCCCACCGTCCTGTGGGGTACCGGCGGCCTGCTGGCGATGATCATCATCGTGTTCGTGAGCTTCAGCCTCGCAGCGGCATGGATGGGGCGCTACGGAGGCCGGCCGGCCGGCGCGTATCCGCGGCTGATGGTGGCCTCGCTGTTACCGATTGTCCTCGGGTACGTGGTGGCGCACTACGCAACTCTGCTCATCGTCGAGGGGCAGCGCACGGCGATCAACTTCTCCGACCCCCTTGGCCGTGGTTGGAATGTCTTCGGTTCAGCGGAGATGGGAGTGAACTCCGCCATCTTCGCCTACCCCACTGCGATCGCCTTGGTTCAGCTGTGCGCCATTGTCGGTGGACATGTGCTCGGCATCGTGTGCGCACATGAGAAGGCCGTCGCGCTGTTGCCGCCGGATCGCGCGCTGCAAGGTCAGTTGCCCTTGCTGCTGGTCATGGTCGGCTACACCTGCGCCGGCCTGGTGTTGTTGTTTTCCCCGTGACCTCGGCGGGCTCACGAAAACTGCTGGACAGCAGCCCGGTAGTGGCCTCAGTCCCCTGCGTCCTCCGGCTCGCCTGCCAAGATCAAATACAGCGAGCGCCGCGCCTGTGCTAACACCTGTGCGGCCGCATTGATTTGCGCCGTGCTGCCGCTGGAGACGATCTGGCGTGCTGCGGCCTGCAGTTCCTGCATCCCTTCCCTCAAGTCGGGCCAGGAAGCGCGGCCGGCAAAGTCGGCGAACGGGTCGCCCAGCCGGGCGCTGCGCTCCTCCAAGTACGCGCGGCCCTCAGGAGTGAGGGTCACCAACCGGCGCCCACCTTCCTCTTGGGTCGTCACCAGGCCTTCGTCCTCAAGCTGTGCGATGGTGGGATAGACCGCTCCTGGGCTCGGGCGCCATCCGCCACCAGTGCGGTCACCCATCGCTTGCATGATTTGGTAGCCGTGCATCGGCTGGTCGGCTAGCACCAACAAGATGGCTGTCCGCACATCCCCCCGCTGAGCGCGTCCGCGGCCGTACCGGCCAGGCCCGCCTCGTCCGCCTCGTCCGCGGGGGCCGCGAGCGTGGTGCTGCTCGCGCCCGACTTCGGCCTTACCGTGCGGCTCACTATCCCGGCCAGCGTCCCGCCGCCGGTCAAAGTCTCCGCGTCGATCTCTGTGTCGCATATACATTTCTCCTTTCAAACGACTCTGTCACGATATATCGTGATACGGTCGTTCGCAAGTTGTCGCGATCGGAGTCTGCGGCCCGAAGAACGGGTCTCGGTGTCAGCGAAAACATCCCAGCCAGGGAACATGGTGGTGACGCTGTTGTCTGAAGAGGCAGGTTCCACCAAGGGTGAACGACCATTGAGGCGATGGCCGAGTCGGCACGGACCCGCCGCTGGGTGACGCTGGCTTTGTAAATTTGTTCTGACAAAATCTCGTTCGTCTCTATAGAACTACGGTCCGGGCCTTTATGCTTCGTCCATGACCGAGGCGCCGCCGGTGCGCGAACTCGACATCACCCTCGAGCGCAACTCCCCCGTCCCCCTCTATTACCAGCTCGCGCAGTCCATCGAGCACGCCATCAACACTGGCGCTCTGGCACCAGGTGATCGCCTTGAGAACGAACTGTCTCTTACCAGTCGGCTGGGCCTCTCCCGGCCCACGGCTCGTCAAGCGATTCAGGAGCTTGTCAAGAAGGGCTTGCTGGTACGCAAACGAGGGGTTGGCACTCAAGTCGTGCGATCGCAGTTCCGGCGGACCGAGGCGCTCAGTAGCCTCAACGAGGACATAGCCAAGGCTGGCAAGCTTCCAACTACGAGGCTGCTCGAATTCTCTATTGGCACGCTCGATCAAGACATTCGAGACGCCATTGACCCCGCGGCCGTTTCCGAGACCGAATTCATCAAGGCCAGAAGGCTGCGGCTAGCCGATGAGGTGCCGCTCGCGATCCTGACGAACTACCTGCCGGTCCGCTTCGAGATCACTGAGGATGACCTGAGGAGCAAGGGTCTCTACGCCTGCCTGCAGGCTCTGGGCGTCAACCTCAAGATCGCCCATCAGCAGATCTCCGCTCGGCTGATGACCGAGGAGGAAGCGGAGCTGCTGGATGAGGAAACACCAGCAGCATGCCTGACCGTCGACCGTCTCGCCTACGACGATGTCGGTCGGTTCGTGGAGTTCGGCCGCCACATCTACCACGCCGCGCACTACTCAATTCAGTCTTCGGTCGTGGGTTAGTGTCTTAGCCGGAGCCCACTCCCCGATTCCATCGAGCGCC
>DATHIJ010000602.1:0-5519 GCA_035489975.1 Propionibacteriaceae bacterium
GTCGGGTAGGGTCTTTGCCTCGGACTTCGTCGGTGAGGTTGCCGGCGCAGGCCAAGGAGCGCTCCTCGAGGCCTTCGATGAAGCGGAGCAAGCTCGGCTAGTCCTCCCCGGCAAGGTCCCGGGCGAGCTGATGTTCAGCCACGAGTTGGTCCGCCAAACGCTGCTATCAGGTGTCACTGCAATCAAGCGTGAGCGCCTGCACCTCCAGGCGGCCGAGGTGATCGAGCGGCAGTTTGCGGATGACCTGGAGGCGCACGCCGCGGATCTCGCCCACCACTTATCCCATGCGGGCCGCTTCGCAGACCGGGCGCGGTTGGTGCGTTATCTGACGATCGCAGGCGAGCGGGCGGTCAACGCCGCCGCGTTCGATGACGCTGTCAATCACTTCGAATACGCGCTGTCGCTGCTACCAGCTAATGACCAGCTCGGCCGTGCGCAGCTGCTGGAACGGTTGGCGATGGCGCTGCGCAGCGTGGGCCGCTGGGACGACGCGCTGCGCACTATGAACGAGGCGCTGGACCGCTACGAGGCGCTCGGGGAGGCGGAGGCGATCGGCCGAATGGGCTGGGCCATGGTGTACCAGCTGGTGTGGACCGCACGAATGATGGAAGGCGTGCAGATGGGCCAGCGGACGCTTGCGGCACTCGGCAGCACAGTCAGTGCGGACAAGGCGCGCCTGCTGTCCGCGGTTGCGTTGGCGATCAGCATCGGTGGCGACTACGCCGCGGCGAAGGCCAGGTTCGACCAGGCTCGTACGCTTGCCGAGAAGGTAGGCAACGAACGAGCGCTGGCCGACGTGCTGCATATGCAGACCATCCACCATCTGAGCTACTGCGAGCTCACCGAGGGAATACGGGTTGGCCTGAGGGCCGCCGAGATCTTCGAGCAGGAGAGCGCATTATGCGACCTCTCCAGCGTCCAGGCGTTCGTGGTTTACCAGGACGGCATTCTCACCCGTCACGGGCTGCCGGCAAGCCTCGCGGACAAGACACTAAACATCGCGGAGCGCCTGGGTCACCACGGCGCTGTCTTCATGGTGCTCTCCGACCGGATCCGCCAGGCGGCGATACTCGGTGACCTGCCGCAGGTGGAGGCGCTCGGTCCGCAGATCCTAGACATCGCCGAGCGAGGCGGACTGCCGTGGCGCTACGTGGGCCACATTTACTTGGGCCTGGCCGCGGAATGGCGAGGCGACGGCGAACGCGCCGAGGCCGAGCTGCGAAAGGCTGTCGAGCTCGAGCCGCTGAGCGCATACGCCGGTCAGAGCGTCGCGCTGCTGGCGCGGCACTTGGCCTTACAGGGTCGGGCAGACGAGGTGATTGAACTCTTCAGGTCGCCGCATGCACAGTCGAGGTGGCCCAGCCTGGACCGAGTCAACAGCCTCGGGTCGTGGAACTGCCTGTTTGGCTTCGTGGAAGCGTTCTTCTTGTGTGGCCTGCACGATCAAGCTGCGGCACTGTCCCCGCTTATAGCGCGGGCGCTTGAGCTCAGCACCAGATGGACCACCTTCGATGGCGGGCTCATGGAGACCCATGCCGGTCTCGTCGCCGCAGCAGCTCATCGGTGGGAGGAAGCTGAACGCCAGTTCGTCATCGCCCGAGAAATCGCCGAACAAATGCACGACCTGCTCGAGTTGGCCGACTTGTCGCGCCTGCACGCCAGGATGCTGCTGGATCGCGGCAGCACCGGCGACCTTATCCGCGCCGTCGAGATGCTCGAGGAGGCGCTATCGGCCTACCAGTCCTTCACCATGCCTGGCTATGCCGCGGAGACCGAACGCCTACTCGGTCAGGCCCGGGAGTCCGGTATAGAGCGTCGGATTTGACGTCCATGATCAACCACGACCGAGTGCTGCCAGCAGTGGCGCACACCGGGCAAGATCATCTACGCCCGCCAGGTCTGGCAGCGCCACAAACACCGTACTGACTCCGAGATCGGCGAGCTCGAGATAGCGCTGTGCATGATCAACCGCAAGCGCTGCATGGTGGCGAGCAGCGTAGGCCGCGGCCGGCGTACGTCCCCGGAGCCGCTCCACCCTCCCTGCGACATCCTCGCGGTCGGTACCGATCACCGGCAGATCCAGCACAGTGATCTCCACGGTTGACGGGTCACGACCAACCGCGGCGCAATGCCGGCGCAGGATGTCGATCTTGGCTTGCAACACGGTTTGGTCCGAGGACAGGTTGCATCCGTCGGCCTGCTCTGCGACGATCCGCAGCGTCCGACGCGCTCCGGAGCCGCCGACGATGATGGGTACGTCGCTGACCGGACGCGGATAGCAAGTGGTCTCAGGCAGCCGCACGTACCGGCCGTGGTACGCCTTTGTGCCGGGCGCCCAGAGCGCGCGAAGGGTCTCGATGCAGACCTGAAGTTGATCAAGGCGTTGGCGGTCGTTGGGAAAGTCCAGCCCGTACGCCTGGTGCTCCCGCAGCCACCACCCGGCGCCGAGTCCGCAAAAGGCGCGCCCATTGCTGAGCGTGTCGAGGGTTGCGACGGTCTTCGCAATGATGCCTGGTTCGCGGAACGTAACCGGGGATACCAGCGTGCCCAGCCGGAGGTTGGTGTCCAAGCCGGCAAGCAGGCCGAGCGTGAGCCATGGCTCCGGTATTGGCTCCCAAGCGCGGTCGACCTGGGGAATCTGAATCAGGTGGTCCATCAAGGCAATGCCCTCGAAGCCGATGGCATCTGCTGCGTGCGCCAGGTCCCGCAGCCAGCCGGACGGATCCTCAGCCCAAGGAAACCGCGAGATCTGCAGCACAAGTCGCGGCCTCGTACTCGAACCATGATCGTGAACGAGAGTGGGTTCCTCGGTGACCGGCGGAGCGGTAGCGCGTTGCTGGTCAATGATCAACACCTGGTCCCAGCCCTCAGCGTAATCCGCCTCGAGCAGCCTGGTGATCTTGCGTAGCTGGTCGGTGAGAATCGGGGCCGGGACCGGCCGGTCGCGCCGACGGTTGCGCTCGCGGCACAGTGCGGCCGCGGTATTCATGATCACCAGCACTGCAGGGAGTCCCGCCTCACGAGCGACGCGCCGATAGTCCGCTCGGCGTTCCGGATCCAACCCCAGGGTGTCGATCACTGTCGTCAATGAACGCTTGGTCCGTGCGGCCACGATCTGGTCGAGCAGCGCGAACGCGTCCGCGGTTGCCTCAAGATCAGCTGGACCGCTCCCCACCGTTGCTCGCAACGCATCCGAGCTCACGACCTCGGCCGTACGGAATCGCTCAGCAGCCCAAGTTGATTTCCCCGAACCTGCCGCTCCAGCCAGCACCACCATGACAGGGTCCGGCAGCCGGGCATCGGTCATATGCGGAAGTTTGACAGCAGGTGGGTACCCGAGCTGCGTGGGTTACGGCAACGGTGCACGAGAATGACTTCCATGACTGATCCCAAGCCCGTCGAATCGTGGCTTACTGATATGGATGGCGTCCTGGTGCACGAGGAGCGGGCGCTGCCCGGTGGGTCAGACTTCATCGCAGCGCTGCAACAGCATGGACGTCCATTCCTGGTCTTGACCAACAACTCGATCTACACCGCCCGCGATCTGCGAGCGCGGCTGCTGCTCAGTGGCATCGATGTGCCCGAGGAGTGCATCTGGACTTCCGCGCTTGCCACAGCGCAGTTCTTGGCCGACCAGAAGGCGGGTGGCACCGCGTACGTGATCGGCGACGCGGGCCTCACGTCAGCATTACACGACGTGGGGTTCGTCCTCACCGAACGTGATCCCGACTATGTGGTCCTTGGGGAGACTCGGACTCACTCATTCGAGAACATCACGCGGGCCATCAGGCTCATTGAGCGCGGCGCACGGTTCATCGCAACCAATCCCGACCCGACCGGGCCATCACAAGAGGGATCTCTGCCCGCCTGCGGCTCCTTCGCTGCCTTGATCACTGAGGCGACTGGAATCCGGCCGTATTTCGTAGGCAAGCCCAATCCCCTCATGATGCGGTCTGCGCTCAACGCGATTGATGCGCATTCCGAGACGACAATGATGGTCGGTGATCGAATGGACACCGACGTACGCACGGGCATTGAGGCCGGGCTGCGCACCATCTTGGTGCTGACAGGCTCAACCAAGGCCGAGGACGTGGAACGTTTCCCTTATCGCCCAACTCGCGTGGCGAACTCCATCGCCGAGGTGGTGGAACTAGTCGGTGCGCCTGCGGAGGCCATGGCCTAGCGGACAATGGCGTCCACAGTTGCTTGGAAGCGCCGTATGTCCGTTTGCGGCAGGAGAGTCGGCCAGTCCTGCGCTGCCCAGCCAGGATGTGGCTGGTCTGCCCGATAGGTCCAGAAACCAGTTTCGCGTACGGCAGGCCCGGCCGACCGGAATGTCGAAGCGGGCGCGGGCGTAACGGCGACGTCGGTGAAGGTCGCCAAGCCCGGAAAGACAATGTCAACCCTGGCGGTGCCTGACGGCAGGGGAGGCAAATTGGTGATCACACGCATCTGCTGCCCGGTCTGGCGCAGCGCCGCACCCCCCGACCGCAGGTCAGTGCACAGGCATTCCAAGGCACCAAGGCCCGCAAGTTTTGTGGTCACCAGCCGTGCTCGCCACACTGACCGGTGGTGTAGTCAAGGCGCAGGTTTCGTTGCGCGAGCGAGAGCGGAGTGCAGAGGCGCTGAGAACCCCATCCTTTCCGGGTCAGCGGCCGATAGACCCGGGCTCGGGCGGCATCGACAAGGAGGATGTCCGGATAGCCTTCGCCCGGCCTGCTGAGCCCCAGATTGGCAGTTGTCGGTAGCGGATCCTTCGGCCGCAGCCCTGCTCCATGGAGGGGTGTCACTGACCAGTCAAGCACCGTGGCGCCTTCGACTCGCCGCACCGCGTGCACAGCAAGCCGCATGGTGATGTCCAGGCCATCCGCGGAGGTCCAGATCGCTTCGCCGACCACTGGCAGGTCAGGGTTTGGGGTTGGCAGGGTTTCCTCGGGTGTGACGGGCCGGATCGGCGGCGCCGTTGTCTCTCGTGTAATGGAGCGGCCGAAGAGGCCTGGCTCAACCTGGTCGTACGAGCAGCCGGTGACGACGCACGCGAACAGGAGGAGCGTTGGGACGAGCCAGCGCCTCATCTCATGATGCTACGACGACTCGCCGCGATCGGTGATCGAGCGATTGGGCATGATCAACACCGCGGCTAGCAGTAGCACCGCGACCACTCCAGCGGCAAGGAAGACCTTGTGCAAGGCGGGCTCGAGAACGCTGACCGGAATTGCGCTAGCGGTCGAGAAGTTATCCCCCCCGATCCGCTGGCTGAGCGACGCATTGGCGATCGCGCCGAAGACGGCGATACCGAGAGCGCTCCCCATCGATCGGGCGAACACGGCGGTGCCGGTGACGACGCCGCGGCGCTCCCACTCGACGGCGGACTGTGCGGCGATCAGCGTCGGACTGGCTACCAGTCCCAGGCCGAACCCGATCACGAAACAGGTCGCGGCCACCTGCCAGACCGAGCTACCAGACGACAGCAAACCCAACAGCGCCGCACCGATGAGCACGACTGCACCGATCAGCGC
>DATHIJ010000603.1:0-2456 GCA_035489975.1 Propionibacteriaceae bacterium
GAATCCGATCGATGATCACAAGCTGGCAGGTGGCACCCGGAACGTCGACTCCCTGCCAGAGCGACAGCGTGCCGAACAGGCTCGCCTTTTCATCTTGGATGAACCGTCTGGTGAGTTCAGGCAACTGAGCATCACCCTGGCACAAGATCGTCAGCGCTGGCAGTCGCTTCCGAGCGTGGACGGCTGCCACCTCGGCGGCCCGGCGAGAAGAAAAGAGTCCAAGCGCTCGACCGTCGGAAGCCTCCAGCAGCTCCGCGATTTCCCCCAGCAAGGCATCAGACAACCCATCACGACCAGGGGGAGGCAGCGATCGCGCAATATACAAAATGCCTTGGCGGCGATACTCAAACGGTGAGCCGACGTCGAGGCCGCGCCAGGGAACGGCCTCGAGCTCTGACTCGCTGACTGGACCGTCCGGTCCATCAGCTGGATGCACCAGGTTGAGGCGTTCGTCCTCCTTCAGCCCGACGCTAGCCGCGATCGGAGTAAAGTCACCGCCCAGCTTGAGTGTCGCTGAGGTGAGCACAGTTGTGCGCTCACCGAAGACGCGGATTCGCATCAACCCTGATACCGACAGCGGTGATACCCGCGCCTCGCGGCCGAAGCGGTCGCGGTCCGCAACCCAGACCACATCAAACTTGTCGAGCGCTGCCATCCGCTCCGCGATGTCGAAGATCTCCTTGACAGCCGCCGCGGCCTGCCGTTTGTTTGTGTCCTGGTTGTCCTCACCGGTTAGTGCGCTCACCGCGGCCCTGGCAGCGTTGCGCACGGCAACACAGGCGGCAACGAAAGCAGAGTCTGGGTCCTCGACACGTTCCAGAACTGCGCCGTCCACAGCGTGGCCCAATGTCTTGGCCGATTCCAGCAACTCCAGCGCGACCTCATCTTCGAGATAGGTCAGAGCCCGGCGGGCGACCCGCTCGACCATTTGCGGACTCAGCTCGGCCGACGCCGCCCCGGTCACCCGAGAGACCAGTTCGTGGGCCTCATCAATGATCACAGCGCTGTGCTCGGGGAGAGCGGCGCCACCATGCATGGCGTTGATCGCAAGTAGTGCGTGATTGGTGACCACCAGATCAGCGGCGCGAGCCTCGTCCCGCGAGCTCTCGACGAAACACTCATCACCGTACGGACAGCGCTGGGCACCCAGGCACTCTCGAACCGGGATCGAGACCTGAGCCCACGCTCGTTCGGTATGGGACGGCGCGTCGTCCCGGTCGGCGAGCCCACCTCGTCGGGCCTGATCCTCAGCCCAGGCGCGTAGTCCGAGAACCTCAGCGCCCAGAGCTGACTCCGGCGTACTCTGTGGCGATGATTTGAGGGTCTCGATCAAATCGCCTGTCGGGATCAGCGCCCCTTGATCTTGAGCTGTCCCGTCCCGCAGCCGAAGCAGACACACGTAGTTGGTACGACCTTTGAGGATTGCATGCCGTGGTCGGCGGCCGGTCACCGACTCGACTGCATCCACTGCGGCTGGAATGTCGTTGTTCGCGAGCTGGCTTTGCAAAGCCAACGTCGCGGTCGCCACGACAATTCGCTTGCCGGGATGCCGGACCAGCCACAGCAGCGCCGGAGCCAGATAGCCGAGTGACTTGCCGGTGCCAGTGCCCGCCTGGACCAAGAGATGATGATCCGATTCCAAGCACTCCGCAATCGCGTCGGCCATCTCCACCTGACCCGGCCGTTCGGTACCCCCGATCGCCCTGACGGCTGCGGCCAGCACACCGCGGTGGTCCACCTCAAGGCTGCTGGATGCCTTGATCGCTCGGGTCACCGGAGAACTCTAATCAGATCCGACAGCGGCCATCCACAACTGCTCAGTCGTGGCGCGCCGCGTCACTGGTCGCTAGCTCGTAGGGCGCCAACTCACCCGCGAGTGAGGGATTCACGCGTGCGACGATCAAGGTACCAGTGGCCGTGTGCTCGGTGCTGAGAAGCTCGCCGGACTGGTGGATACGGTTGACCAGGTCACCGCGCTCGTACGGGATGAGCACCCTAATCTCGATTTCTGGCCGGGGCAGCCGTGATTCGATGGTCAGGCGCAACCGCCCGATGCCCTTCCCGGTGCGCGCGGAGACGAACACCGCGTCGGGATAACTTGCGTGCAGTGTGCTGAGCGTCTCGGCAGGGGCCCGGTCCACCTTGTTGATCACGATGAGCTCAGGGATATCTGCTGCACCGATGTCGGCCAGGACAGCTCGCACGGCGTTGATCTGACCAACTGGATCTGGATCCGAGCCATCCACCACGTGGACCAGCAGGTCGGCCTGCGCCGACTCCTCCAAGGTCGAGGCGAACGCTTCAATGAGGTCGTGCGGCAGGTGCCGAACAAACCCGACTGTGTCGGTCAGGGTATACACCCGACCGTCGGCAGCTGCGGCACGACGAGTGGTGGGATCTAGCGTGGCGAACAGCGCGTCGTCAACCAGAACGCCAGCCCCGGTGAGCCGGTTGAG
>DATHIJ010000604.1:0-4383 GCA_035489975.1 Propionibacteriaceae bacterium
CGCTGAAAACTTGATTCCAGCTGCAATGTGTTCATGTCGTTTGCGTAAGTCGAGGAACGCCAGCTCGACTGGAGTGAAGTTTCCAGGGAATCGCGCCTGCATTGTCAGTTCAGCAGATCCGAGCCGAGCCGTGCTCGCGACAGCTGTTGCTCAGCCGGATTGTTTGTGAGTGCCAGGGCCCGCTCGTTGGCCGCCCGCGCCGCAGCATGATCACCCAGTGCGGTAAGCAGCTGCGCGCGGGTGGCATGCAAGAGGTGGTAGCCGCTGAGCCGATCCGCTATTTGATCAACTTCAGCGAGCGCGGCTTCGGGCCCGCGGAGATGGCTGAGAGCGATGGCATGGTTGAGCCGGATCACCGGTGAGGAGTCGAAGCGCGGCAACAGGTCGTAAAGGGTCAAGATCTGCAGCCAATCCGTCTCGGCCCAGGACGTGGCGTTGCCGTGGCAGCCGGCAATCGCGGCCTGCAGCTGAAACCGACCCGGGCGACCGAGCGTCGCCGCGGTCGCCAGATATCCGTCGGCGCGGCTGATCGCCACGCCGTCCCAACGCGCCCGATCTTGATCTTCCAGCAGCGCTAGCCGACCTTGATCATCGAACCGCGACTGGGTACGCGAGGACAGAAATGTCAGCAACGCAAGCAATCCCCAGCCCTCTGGTTCACGCGGCATGGCTCGGGCCACCAGCTCTGCCAGCCAGATGGCGTCTTCGCTCAACTCGCGGCCAGACGCTGAAGGCTCGAGATAGCCGGCGTTGTAGCTCAGATAGACAACCGTCAGCACGTCATCCAACCGTGGTGCAAGATCAGCTGCCGCCGGGATGGTGAAGGGAATGCCGGCGCTGGTGATCTTCCGCTTGGCGCGTACCAGACGTTGCGCCATCGTCGCCTCAGGCACCAAGAATGCGCTGGCAATCTGCTGCGTTGTCATGCCGACCACGGCGCGTAGCGTCAGGGCCAAACGTGCCTCGACACTCAACGCCGGATGGCAGCACCCAAACAGCATCGGCAGCCGCTCGTCGCCCGTACGATGCCCCGACCATGCCCCAGCCGCGGGCTCGGCGTCCCACTCAACGGCCAAAGGCACCTCGCGGGAGCGCTTCCGCAACAGGTCGATGGCTCGGCGCCGAGCCGCCAGAGACAGCCAGCCTCCGGGATTGGCCGGCACTCCGTCCCGGCGCCAGGTCCGCAGCGCGACAAGGATCGCTTCCTGGACGGCCTCCTCGGCAACATCAAAGTTGCCAAGGCGGCCCTGCAACTGGGCAACAATCAGACCGGCCTCCCGGCGGACAATGCGGGCTAAGGCCGCGTCCTCTGCCGAGGGCTGCCGATCAGGGGAGCCGATCGCCGTGTTCACATACCGCCGCTGTGGTCCACGATCGGCCGGATCTCCACCACAACGCCGGGATACTGCAGCGACGGCCACTCCTTCACAACGGCGATCGCGGCATCCAGGTCGGGAACGTCGATGATGCTGAACCCTCCGACGTTCTCCTTCGCCTCGGAGAACGGGCCGTCCACGACTACCGGTGCGCCACCGTTGGGCCCGTACTTGACAGTCGTCGCGGTCTCAGGGCCTTGTAGCTCGGCGCCGCCGTCGGCCATGACATGGCCGTGCTTCTCGAACCAGCCGTAGATGGCCTGGTAGACCTCTGCTCGCCGCTCCTCGGGCACTGCGGCATCAAGATCCGGACGGTTCGTGTACATCAAGACATACTTCATGGTGCTGCTCCTTGTGATGTGAGGTGAGGTCTGACACCCCTCCACGCGCAGCCGCCCCCTGAATCGACACCCACAAGCACACATTCTCCGAAATCTCATTTAAGCTTCGTCGCGCACCGTGCCGCACCCCACCCACGAAGTCGGTTTTGGCGCTCCTTGGTTAGTGCCCTAGAAGGGAAGTCTCTTGACGCTTCGCACCGCCCAGGCACGCACCTCGCGGTGTTCTCCTCAGTCGGGATACGACCCGGTATCCCTCCCTCGTCGGCCTTGCGATGCGCGCACCTGAACGTCGCCAAGCGCCAAGGAACTTCCCTTCCAGGGCACTGGGCCCGCGCATGGCAGACTATTCCCTCGTGGTACTCGGGCGTGAGCGTCGGCAATCGCGCTCCGCCGTGCTGAGGAGGAACGAGCAGACACGCTCTTCGTCTGCGAGTGACGACGAAGTAGGCGGATTCCACGCGCGATGCGCGAACGCTCAAAGTACGGTGTGCCCAGATACGCGTAGGACCGGAAGACGACTTAGGTGAAGGTACGAGAGATCAAGCGCCATGGCCAGCGAGAAGGCAATGCCGCTATGACGGCAGCCGGCCGCGCCGGAGAGGGCCGAGCGCGACAGGGCCGCGCGCGAGAGGCCGAATTCGAGCCCATCTACCACTTCTACGGACCTCACCGGGCCGGCTTGCCACCGCTGATTCCCTACTTCCGCGAGCTGTGGCGTCGCCGAGGCTTCGCAAGCGAGATGAGCAGGGCCAACATGCGCGGGGCGAACACCGCCACATTCTTCGGCCAGGCCTGGTTGATACTCAATCCGCTGCTGCTTGCCGGCGTGTACTACATCCTCGTTACGATCATCCGCCGTGAGAACGATCCGGCCTTCTTCGCCCACCTGACATTGGGGTTGTTCGCGTTCCAGCTGGTGGGCACCTCGGTCACCAGCGGCGCGACCTCGGTGACCAGCTCTGGCAAATTGCTGCTGAACACACCCTTTCCTCGGCTGCTGATCCCGTTGTCCGCGGTGCGTACCGCGTTCTTCCGCTTCTTGCCAACGGTGCCGGTGTACTTCGTCTTCCACCTGATCTTTCTGACGGGCGTGTGGTCGCCGAAGATGCTGTTGTCTTTGTACTTTCTTGCGACCATGGTCGTGTTCGGCATGGGGTTGGCGGCCTTCTTCGCTGCGCTCCAGGTTTACTTCCGCGACACGTCGAGCTTCCTGCCGTTCTTCGTGCGGATCTGGCTGTACTTGTCCCCGATCTTGTGGGCGCCAGAACACATCGTCGGCCAATTTTCGGGACCGATCCTGACACTCATCCAGCTCAACCCGATGTATTCAATGATCGGCGGCTATACCGAGCTGCTGCAGAACGACGCGTTCCCGCCCACCTACATGTGGATATCGGCAGCAGTGTGGGCGATCGCTTCAGCCGTGATCGGCTTCCTGTACTTCATCTCGAGGGAGCGTGAGTTTGCTGTCCGTGTTGTCTAACGGCGCCGTCCCGCTGGCAGTCAAGGTCAATGACGTCTCGATCACGTATCGCACGACCTTCGAACGCAAACCGACGTTGAAGCAGGCACTGGTCCGCTTCGGGCGCGGGCAGCGTGCCGTCAAGGAGGTCGAGGCGATCAAGAACGTCTCTTTTGACGTGCGCAACGGGACTGCCATGGGCATCATCGGGTCCAACGGCGCCGGCAAGTCCACCTTGTTGCGGGCGATGGCTGGCATACTGCCGCCCACCAGCGGCTCCATCGAGGTCTGGGGACGCGCCAGCACCCTGCTGGCGCTCGGGGTCGGGTTCAACCACAACCTGTCCGGGCGGGAGAACATCATCCTGGGCGGGTTGGCTGCCGGCCTGTCCCGTCGTGAGGTGGAGGAACGGGCTGTCGAGGTCGCCGAGTGGACCGAGCTCGGCGATTTTATTGACATGCCGATGCGGACGTACTCCTCAGGCATGAACGCTCGAGTGGGGTTCTCGGTTGCCGTCCACATGCAGCCCGACATCTTGATGATCGACGAGGCGCTGTCGACCGGCGATGCCCACTTCCGGGAGAAGGCGACCGCGAAGATGGCGGAGCTCCGTGAGAGCGCGCGGGCTATGTTCCTGGTCAGCCACGGGTTGGGCAGCATCAAGGAGATGTGCAGCGAGGCGATCTGGCTGGATCGCGGCAAACTGATGATGCGCGGTGAGCCCGCGGACGTGGTCAAGGCCTACATCAAATTCGTGAAGGTCAAGAAGTCGGAGTCGTCCACCGAGGACATGTAACGGCTCAAACCATCTGCGCTCGGCGTACGTCTCTCTTCGGCGGCCCGTCAGCATCCCACGCTGCGTGGACGCTCACGCTGTACATGGGGTGCATGCCATGTACAGCGTGAGCAAGCCAGGTACAGCTGGTGACCTCTAGGTACAGCCTGTGAACTAGCCGGCCTCCAGCCGCCACTTGAGGAAGTCCGCAAGATCACCGGATTCGCCATCGCGACCACCTTTGCCGACGATCAGCGGTGGCGGTGTCGGCTTCAGCTTTACGCCCGAGAAGCGCTCCCGAAAGCCACCCGGAACGGTGAGCACGTAATACGAGCCGTCCTCGCCGATCGCGAGGCTCTCGTTCTTGCGGAGGTACCAGCCGAGCTTGTCGGTCTTCACCGACTGGCCGGTATACAGCGTCGCCCGAAG
>DATHIJ010000605.1:0-3627 GCA_035489975.1 Propionibacteriaceae bacterium
AGGGGTAGGAAGGACACTCCGATCCCGACGAGCATCAGCAGCAGCGGCGCGGAGAATCTGAGCCGATTCGCCAACGCCGTCACCGCGAGCACCGTGGCAACGACGGCCAGGATGCTGAGAGCGATTGTCACGTAGCCATGCTTCCATCCGCTGCGGATTGGTGCTGGCTGCGGTATGCAAGGATCGGGTTCGTGACCGTTTCGGGTGACCCGGACGGGTCGACTCTGCTGACTTCGACCGAGGTGAAGGAGCTGCTAACGGCCGCGGTGGAGCATGCCGGTGGCAGTCTGGTCTCGTGGCGGCTTGATCATGTTGACGCCAATCCACGGCATTCGACGACCGCCACCTACTCGGCAGCCGTTGACTGGCCCACTGGACGCCGCACCGAACTGCTAGGTGCCAGCGCCCGAGCCGGAGGCCGCAGCGGCAACGACGAACGTGCCGTGATCTTCGGTGACGGAGAGCGTGAAGTTGCGGTCTGGTTGTACCCGAACGATCCTGATCTGCCGGGCTTGCAACGGGCGGCCGTGCCCGACGCGCTGGCCGATCTGCTCAACGAGCATCGGGTTCTTGATCATCCGGTGACGGGCGACCACATCCGTCTAAGGATGATCAGCTATCGACCACGCCGCCGCGCCGTACTCAAGGCCGTGATCAAATCCAGCAGCGGACCGCGAACCTTCTTCGTCAAGGTGCTAAAAGAATCTGCCTACGCGCCCACGCTGCAGCGCCATGAGCTGCTACGCCGCGCTCGATTTCCGGCGGCGCTGGTGGCAGCCGCCACGGCAGACTTCATTCTGGTGCTGCACGCGCTTCCGGGCCGGCCGTTGACCAAAGCGATCTTCGACGAGGCGATGCCGTGCACCGCTGAGAGCATGATCATGCTGCTCGATTCCTTGCCAGCTGCGGTAGCTGAATTGCCGCGCCGCCCACCGTGGACGGATGCCATCGCAACCTATGCGGAGATGATCGCCGCGGCGGCGCCGGTGTTGGATCCACAGCTACGGTGGCTGGTCACCCAAGTTTCAGGAGTCCTGGCCGGAGCCCAGCCGGGCCTGGAGCCAACCCACGGAGACTTCCACGAAGGCCAAGTGTTCGTCGCGAACGGTTTGATCACCGGCTTGCTCGATATCGACACGATGGGCCCTGGGCGACGGGCTGATGATCTTGCCTGCATGATCGCACACCTCTCCACCATGCAGCGGATGACGGCCGAACAGGCCGTCAGTCTGACGCGTTTGATCAAGCTTTGGCTGCAGGTCTTCGACACCCGGGTGGATCCGGCAGAGCTGCGGCTGCGGGCTGCCGGGGTCATCGTCTCGCTCGCCACGGGCCCCTATCGGAGCCAGGAGCCGAACTGGCAAGCCGAAACAAAACGCATGATCGAGTCGGCTGTTGCCCTGGCGCAGAGCTCGGTCCGAGTTTGACACTCGCTGTGCGAGTATTCCCAGGTGAGTGGACAGACGGAGTCGGGAACCCCATTCGGGGCGGTGTACAGGCCGCAGGACCTTGCCGGCTTTGATCCCGATCTTGCGCTCGGTGAACCCGGCCAGTATCCCTACACGCGCGGTATCTACCCGTCGATGTACACCACTAGGCCGTGGACCATGCGCCAGTACGCCGGCTTCGGCACGGCCGCGGAGTCCAACGCTCGCTACCGTGAGCTGATCGCTCATGGTACGGCGGGCCTTTCTGTTGCCTTTGACCTGCCGACTCAAATGGGCTACGACTCGGACGCGCCGATCGCGGCCGGCGAAGTTGGCAAGGTGGGGGTCGCGATCGATTCGATCGAGGACATGCGGGAGCTCTTCGCCGGAATCCCGTTGGACAAGGTCTCGACGTCGATGACCATCAATGCGCCCGCGGCCGTCCTGTTGTTGCTCTACCAGCTGGTCGCCGAGGAGCAGGGTGTGTCACCGGCCACGCTTTCCGGAACCATCCAGAACGATGTCCTCAAGGAGTACATCGCCCGAGGCACCTATATCTTTCCGCCAGCTGCATCGCTGCGCCTGGTCAGTGACACCTTCGGCTACTGCCGCGAGCAGCTGCCGCGGTGGAACACCATCTCGATCTCGGGCTATCACATGGCTGAGGCAGGCGCGACACCGGCACAGGAGATCGCGTTCACCCTGGCAAATGGAATCGCGTACGTGGAGGCGGCGTTGGCGGCTGGTCTCGCGGTCGACGACTTCGCGCCGCGGCTGTCGTTCTTTTTTGTCTCCCGCACCACGCTGTTGGAGGAGGTCGCCAAATTTCGGGCTGCGCGACGGATCTGGGCCCAGCTGATGCGTGATCACTTCGGAGCGCGTGAGGAAAAGTCGCTGATGCTGCGCTTCCACAGCCAGACTGCCGGTGTGCAGTTGACGGCTCAACAGCCGGAGGTCAATCTGGTGCGGGTTGCGGTGCAGGCGCTCGCCGCGGTGCTCGGGGGGACCCAGTCGCTGCACACGAACTCCTATGACGAGGCGATCGCGCTACCGACTCCGAAGGCAGCCCGACTCGCGCTGCGCACGCAGCAGGTGCTCGCGTACGAGACGGACGTGACAAAGACGGTGGATCCGTTCGCCGGCTCGTACGCCGTGGAGTCACTGACCGATGCCGTCGAGGCAGAGAGCCGCCGCCTGATGGAGGCGGTCGCCGAGCGGGGCGGTGCGGTGTCTGCGATCGAGCAGGGTTTTCAGAAGGCTGAGATCGAGCGCTCGGCCTATCAGGTGGCACGCCAGATCGACGCTGGCGAACGGGTTGTCGTCGGAGTGAACCGGTTTCAGCTCGAGGAAGAAGAGCCGTACGAACCGCTGCAGGTGGACCCAGCAGTTGAACTGACCCAAGCCGCCAAGCTGGCTGTGCTGCGATCCGGCCGTGACCAGGAGGCCGTCGACGCCGCCCTAGCTGAGGTCCAGGCCGTGGCACGCGGGACCGGCAACGTGCTGCTGCCCCTCAAAGAAGCGCTCAGGCTGCGAGCCACGGTCGGCGAGGTCTGCGACTCATTGCGTGATGTTTGGGGGGTATACCGGCCGAAAGCATGACTGTCTTGTTACGACTCGGAACGCCTTCCAACCTGCGACGGTTCGGAGTGAAAGACTGAACGCGATGCCCGCAGCCGACGCAGCCCGACGCGCTGAGATCGTGCGCCTCACCGGCGCTCTGAACGAGCGCCTCATTGCTGTCCGGCGGGATATCCATGCACATCCCGAAATCGGACATCACGAGCATCGCACTACGGCGCTCATTGTCGATCACCTCGAGCAGGCCGGGCTAGTCGCAAAAGTGCTTCCGGTCGGCACCGGAGCCTATTGCGATGTGTTGCCGGGCGGCTTCGACGACTCGTCGCGTCTGGTGGGACTGCGCGCCGACATTGACGCGCTGACGATCCCCGACGGCAAGACTGTGGACTACGCATCCAAGAACCCAGGAGTTTGTCACGCGTGCGGACACGACGTGCACACCGCGATCCTGCTCGGGGTCGGCATCGTGTTGTCCCGGCTACGTGATCTCGACATGTTGCCCAGGGGGGTTCGGCTGATCTTCCAGCCCGCAGAGGAGTCCAGCCCCGGCGGGGCACTGGACGCGATCGAGGGCGGTGTGCTGCACGACCTCACCGAGATCTACGCGCTGCACTGCGACCCC
>DATHIJ010000606.1:0-10887 GCA_035489975.1 Propionibacteriaceae bacterium
GGCCCACTAGTGTCCTGCGCCGGGAATCCGGTGCTTATGTGCGTCGTTCAGGCGGATGCCTCGCCAGGCCGACGAGGGAGGGATACCGGGTCGTATGTCGACCGAGGAGAACGCCGCGAGGCGCCGCATGGGCGGCGCACATCTGTGGCGGATTCCTGGCGCAGGACACTGGAGATGCAAAACCAGGGGATGCAACAGTTGGCGCGTGGAGCTCCCTGACCTTCCTGACCCGCTACCGGCACCAGTGGTGGACTCGCATTGCCACCTCGACTCGACGCAGGCCAAGTCCGGTTTGGATCCCGAAGACGCCGTCCGCCTGGCCGCTCAGGTCGGCGTCACCAGAATCGTGCAAATCGGATGTGATCCCGAAGGCTGCCGCTGGGCCGTCCAGGCTGCCGAGCGTTGGCCATCGGTGATCGCCGGGGTCGCAATCCACCCAAACGATGCAGCCCGAATGGGCCCTGACCTGGTGCCGGCGCTCGAACTGGTGGAGGGGTTGGCCCAGCACCCGCGCGTCAGGGCAGTTGGGGAGACCGGGCTGGACTATTTCAGAACACCTGATGCTGCTGGTCGCGCCGTGCAGCGGGACGCATTCGCGGCGCACATCGCCATCGCGCACACCTTCGATAAAACCCTCGTTGTCCATGATCGCGACGCTCACGAGGACATTCTTGATGTGCTTGATGCCGAGGGCTGGCCGGCGCGCGTGGTGATGCATTGCTTCTCCGGCGATGATCACTTCGCCCGGGCCTGCCTGAAGCGCGGCGCTCACCTTTCCTTTGCCGGCACTGTCACATTTCGGGCCAACGAGTCACTGCGCGCCGCATTGGCATTGGCGCCTTTGGAGCGAGTGCTCGTAGAGACCGACGCGCCCTACCTCACCCCGATGCCGCTTCGCGGCAAGCCGAACGCGTCTTATCTGATCCCGCACACGGCCCGCTTCCTCGCCGCCACGCTCGGGATCGCGTTGGAGCGCATGTGCCAGGCGCTCAACGACAATGCCGACGCCGCCTTCGGCGGGAGCTGGTAGGCGATGCAATTCGCAGAGGTGCTACGCCGGCGGCGCATGATCCGCTCCTACGACGCAGCTCGGCCTGTGCCTGCCGCCGCGCTTGATGCCATCCTCGGTGCGACGCTGCGCGCACCCTCGGCCGGGTTCACACAGGGCGTCTCGCTCCTGGTCCTGAGTTCGGCCACTGAGCGGGAGACTTTCTGGCAGGCCATCGCTGCACCGGACAGTAGCTGGCTTCGCGGCATGCACACTGCACCCGTCCTGGTCGCTGTCTGGACCAGCGAGGAGGCCTATCTCGATCGCTACGCCGAGCCCGACAAAGGCTGGATCGACCGTGATCCAGAGCGCTGGTCGGCACCGTATTGGTTCGTCGACGCCGGAATGGCTTCCATGGCCGCCTTGATGTCGGCGGTCGACAATGATCTGGGCGCCTGCTTCTTTGGCATCCCCGCCGACCGGATCGCGGCCGTACGTGATGTCTTCGGCGTACCGGTTCAGCAGCTGAGCGTCGGTGTGATCAGCGTCGGCTATCCGACTCCAGCACCCGCCACCGGATCGCCAACTCGCCGTCCTCGGAGAGCACTCTCTGAGGTCATTCACCACGGGACTTGGTAGGCCAGCGGCGGTTCGAGTCTCAGATTTCGACGTAGCGGCCTCAGTTCCGTTATAATTTCGTGACACATCCGGGCTGACACAGGCCTGCAAGCACCAGGTCCAGATCACCGACTGGACCATCTCGGGGGAAATGCTGTGCGGAAGATCATCCCTGTGGTTGCCGCTGGAGCGACCACACTCGCCTTGGCTGGAACAACTTTCGGCTATGCGAACCTCAACAAAGCAGTCTCATTGTCGATCGACGGGCAGACCAGCCAGGTCAGTACCAGCGCCGACACGGTGGGTGCCCTGCTGAAGAGCAAGGGAATCGAGGTCACCAGCCATGACGTGGTGGCCCCGAACCTGGATGCGAAAGTCGTAGAAGGCACCCGGGTCGCCGTCAAGTTCGGGCGGCAGGTCACCTTCACCGTCGACGGTGCACAGCAGACCATCTGGACCACCGCTACGACGGTCAATGAGGCGCTCGCTGCTCTCGCTGTCGACCTCGCCGGCGCGCAGCTCTCAACGAGCCGCAGCTCGGGCATCGGACGGCAAGGCCTCACCATCATCATCGCGACCGAGAAGACGGTGATCATCATCGATGCCGGCAAGAAGCGCACGGTCACAACCACCGGTCAGACACTGGCCGATGCCCTCGCCGCGGCCAAGATCACCGTTGACCGGAACGACAAGCTGAGTGCCAACCCGAGCGCCCGCCTCGTGGACGGCTCGAAGTTCACCTTCACCCGCGTCGACATCAAATCCAAGACCAAGAAGATCAAGGTGGACTTCGACACCACTCGCAAGAAGACGAGCGCGTTGAACAAGGGTGACACCAAGGTTGACACTCCAGGCGTGAAGGGCACTCGTGCAGTGACCTATCGGCTGGTCTGGCACAACGGCAAGGTCGTCAGCCGCACCAAGATCAAATCGAAGTTGCTCAAGAAGCCGGTGACCAAGGTCATCCTGGTCGGCACCAAAACGCCCACGGCCGAGAGGAGCAGCAGCTCTGGCTCGAGCTCGGGCTCGAGCACCCCGTCGGGCAGTGTCTGGGACAAGCTTGCCGAATGTGAGTCGGGCGGCAACTGGTCGATCAACACTGGCAATGGCTACTACGGCGGCCTGCAATTCAGCCTCAGTACCTGGCGCGCGTACGGGGGTGACGGCTACCCGCACCAGGCGAGCCGCGAGCAGCAGATCGCGATTGCGAAGAAGCTCCAGGCGGCCGCAGGCTGGGGTTCCTGGCCGGCCTGCTCATCGAAGCTGGGTTTGCGATAGCGCGGTGGCCGACGGGCTGCTCGACCCCACGGCGCTACGCGAGCTGGCGAGCCAGTTAGGGCTGCGGCCGAGCAAGCAGCGCGGCCAGAACTTCGTCACCGACGCCAACACCGTACGAAGAATCGTTGCCACAGCACAGGTCAACGAGAACGATGTGGTCCTAGAGGTGGGGCCAGGGCTGGGCTCGCTGACCCTCGGCCTGCTGCAGACTGCACGTCGCGTGATCGCGATCGAGATCGATGACGTGCTGGCGGCTCAGCTGCCTCAGACGGTGGCCGCGCGAGTGCCGGATCGGGCGGCTGCGCTGACGGTGATCAACGCCGATGCGCTCCGGGTCGACGCCATGCCGGAGCCGCCGACAGCCGTCGTCGCCAACCTGCCGTACAACGTCGCGGTGCCAGTGTTGTTGCATCTGCTCGCCACGTTCGACAGTTGGAGCCACGGTCTGGTCATGGTGCAGGCCGAGGTAGCTGACCGGCTCGCCGCCAGGCCCGGATCGAAAATCTACGGCGTGCCGTCGGTCAAGGTGGCTTGGTTCGCCGCAGCTACCAAAGCTGGGACGGTGTCGCCGACAGTCTTCTGGCCGGTCCCGAACGTCGAGTCTGGCCTGGTGGCCATCAACCGTCGCCCGCACCCGGTGTCCACGGCGACTCGTCGCCAGGTGTTCGCAGTTGTCGATGCAGCGTTCGCCCAGCGGCGCAAGATGCTGCGCTCCGCCCTAGCCGGACTAGCGGGATCGTCCGCTGCCGCCGGTGCCGCTGTCGCTGCGGCAGGACTGGATCCGAAGGCCCGTGGTGAGACATTGGATGTGAATGACTTCACTCGGATTGCGGAGGAAATCTTCCAGACGTAGCTAACCTCGCAATCATGGCCATATCTCCGCCGCAGGTTACTGCTGGCGTACGCGTGCGGGTGCCGGCCAAGATCAACCTAGCCCTGAAGGTGGGCGCTCGTCGCGCCGATGGATACCATCCGCTGGCCACTGTGTATCAGGCGCTTTCGCTCTACGACGAGGTGCACGCGGCGTGGGCCGATCCGGATGAGTTCGAAGTGGTGGTGAGCGGCGAAGGCGCCGATCAGGTGCCGCTCGATGACTCGAACCTGGCCGTACGCGCCGCCAAGCTGCTTGCCCGAAGGTACGGACCGCACGATTCCTTGGGCGCAAGCTTGTCGATCAAGAAGTCAATTCCGGTGGCCGGCGGCTTGGCTGGCGGGTCCGCTAATGGTGCGGCCGCGTTGCTGGCGTGTGCGGTCTTGTGGGACCTCGACGTCTCACCGGACGAATTGAGGGCACTGGCCGCTGAGCTGGGCAGCGATGTGCCCTTCGCGCTGCTGGGTGGCACGGCCGTGGGGAGCGGCCGGGGCGAGGATGTGGCGCCGGCATTGGCCCAGGGCACCTATCACTGGGTGCTGGCCTTCGGCTACCGCGGTCTGTCGACGGCGGCGGTCTATCGCCGGTTCGACGAGCTCAGACCGCGCGCGGCACCACCCACAGTGCCCGCCGAGCTGATGAATGCGCTACGCGGCGGCGATCCCAAGCTCCTTGCGCCGACACTCAGTAATGATCTTGAACCCGCTGCACTGGACCTCCAGCCGAGACTGCGTACGGTGCTGCAAACGGGCCTGGAATACGGCGCTCTGGGCGCCCTGGTGTCTGGATCAGGTCCCACCTGTGCCTTCCTGGTGGACGGAGAGTCCGCTGCGGTTGACCTCTCCGTATCGCTCAGCGCCGAGGGGGTGTGTCGCGCAGTCAGGCGCGCAACAGGTCCGGTCTTGGGGGCGCGGGTCGTCAACTGAACGGGGCGGCTGCGGCAGTCAGCGATCGACCCCATACCGGGTGAGCAAAAGCCGCAGGCTACGCGTGAGTTGATCATGTTCTGAGACGTCCAACGCGGCGAGGATCCCGTGCTCGGCGGCCAGTAGCTCGGCTAATGCCGCGTCCACTGCATCCCGGCCGGCCTCGGTCAGCTGAACCAGCACACCGCGTCGGTCGTCGGGGTGATCCTGCCTGGCAACCAACCCGCGCGCGGCGAGCCGGTCAATCCGATTGGTCATCGTTCCCGAGGTAACCAGGGTTTCCCGCAAGAGCTGGCCCGGCGACAGCCGGTACGGCGCGCCTGAGCGTCGCAGCGCCGCCAACACGTCGAACTCCCAGGACTCCAGATCGTGCGCGCTGAACGCGTTCCCTCGGACCCGGTCCAGGTGGCGGGCCAGCCGGCTGATGCGCGAAAGCACCTCCATAGGAGCAACGTCCAAGTCCGGACGTTCGCGACGCCAAGCCTCAACGATGGTGTCGACCTCGTCCCGGGTCCGCTGGCCGGTCACACCCGGAGTCTAGATCGAGCGAGCATGAAGAGTCTTGACGTCGAGATTCGGCGGAGGGTCGAGTCGACCATGGGATGAACCTGAGATGTTCTTCCCAACCCGTGAGCTGGCGCGAATCCTTCTTGAGGTCGAGATTTAGGGCACGGGCGGTCGGGCGGCTGAGACCTCGCGCTGGACGACGTCCGCATCGTCGCGTGGCATGGTGAATGCCAGCCCGATAATCCCGGCGCAGAGCGCGGCCGGCACGATCATCGCGTGGTGGATGCCAAGCTGATTGATCAGAAAGCCCACGAAAGCCGGGCCGATCAAGAACGCGGCGTAGCCGAAGGTCACCACCACGGCGAGTGCTCGGCCCCCGCCGATGTGCCCCGAGAGCGCGTAGACCTGCGGTGCGATCATGCCAACGCCAAAGCCAACCAATGCCCACCCAGCCAGCAATAGCGGCAGGCCGCTCACCAGCGTGACTGTCAGATAGCCAAGAGCGGCGCAGAGACCACCAAAACGTACGACCGCTCGCCGCCCGAAACGGATGACTAGCCGGTCGCCCAGCAGCCGGATCGCAACCATGAAGGCGCTGACGACGATCAGGCCGAGCGCGCCGGTGGTCGGGTCGACGCCGGCGACGTCGGTGACGTGAAGGGACGACCAGTCGAGGGCTGTGCCCTCGGCAAGACCAAAGGCTAGGGCCATGACAGCCAGCACATAGGCGACCGCGGGAATCCGGGTCCGCACGCCGTCCACGGTGTGCTGCACCACTGCCGCCTTGGGCGTGATCTTGAACAGGACGCCCAGGGCCACAAGTGCCAGGACCGCGAGTGAGAGCGAAAGCGGCGTGACGATCTCACCGCCCTTCAGCCCGAGCACTGTGGCGAGCAGCAGCACAGCTCCTGCCCCAATGAAGTTGCCGACCGACCAAAAGGCGTGAAAGAAGCTCATGATCGGCCGTTGCCGCGCCGCCTCCACTTGCACGCCGAGGGCGTTCATAGCCACATCCATGGCCCCGTTGCCAAGCCCGATCAGGATGGCGCCGACGATCGCAATCGAATAGCCCGGAGCCAGTCCGATCGTGATCATCCCAACGACGAGGAAGGGCACAGCGGCCAAGCTGACCTCACGGGCGCCGACTGCGTCCGCGAGTCGACCGCCGACTTGCATGGAGAGAATGGCCGCGATGCCACCACAGAAGAGCATGATCGCAATCTGGGTGGAATCTAGGCCGAGCTTGTCGCGAAGGGACGGGAGTGACCCGCCGAAACCGCCAATGATCGTGCCATTGACAACAAACAGGAGCGTGACCGCGACAGCAGCGAGCCGTGTCGACAGCGGGCTGGTAACCGGAGCAGACGTGTTCGTTCGACTCTCTGTATCGATTTAGAAGGGTGGGTTATAACTGTACGCAAGTTCCCTCGTGATCGCAAAGAAGCCTGAAGGTAAGCCGGGATGCAGCCCGTTCGGACGATGCGTACGCTTGGCTCTGGCCGATTTAAGTGTTGGTCACGTGGGGTAAAGCGACCTCGATTCAGAGCAGGCAGCCCGGAAGCGCGCTCTGGATGCGAGGATTGGCCGGGCCTCACATTCCCCGGTTGGTCTGTCGGCAGGGCCCGCCTGACTTTGAATCAGGACTAGCGACGTAGGTTCGACTCCTACCCGGGGAGCGGAGCGTCGCTCAGCTAGTAAGGAGCCAGCTGTTGTCTGTCTACTCCGACCAACCTCCCAGCCCGGTCGCAGCTGTCGTCATCCTGGCAGCAGGCGAGGGAAAACGAATGAAGTCCTCGCGTTCGAAGTTGCTGCATGAGATTGCTGGACATTCCATGCTCAGTTATACGGTGACGGCCGCGACAACGCTGCAGCCCGAGCACATCATCGTGGTGATCGGCCACCTTCGCGATCAAGTGGCAGCACACCTCGCCGAGATCGCTCCGCACGTGCTGACCGCGGTCCAGGAGAAACAGCTCGGGACCGGCCACGCGGTGCAAGTCGCTCTTGACCAGCTTGCCGATCTCACTGGGGACGTGATCGTCACGATGGGCGATGTGCCGATGCTCAGCGGCGAAACGCTTACCGCGTTGCTAGTCGAGCATCAGACCAGCCGGGCCGCCGCGACTGTGTTGACTGCACAGGTCCCCAACCCGACCGGATACGGGCGGATTCTGCGCGACGCGGACGGCATGGTCACCGGCATCGTCGAGCATCGGGACGCCGACGACGCGCAACGGGACATTGCGGAAATCAACTCCGGTATCTACGTTTTCGAGGCGACGGCACTGCGCTCCGCATTGACCGAGCTGGCGCCGTCAAATGATCAAGGGGAGCTGTACCTCACCGACGTGCTTGCCGTGTTGCGGGAGGCGGGCAATCCGGTGGGCGCGTATTTGATCGACGACCTGTGGCAGACCGAGGGAGTCAACGATCGGGTCCAGCTCTCGCAGATGAACGCGGAGCTCAACAGGAGAATCCTGGAACGCTGGATGCGCGAAGGAGTGACTGTCGTGGATCCAGCATCCACCTGGGTCCACGCCTCGGTCGATCTTGCACCGGACGTGGTCTTGCTACCGGGCACGTCCTTGGAGGGAGCCACGTCGGTGGCGGCCGGAGCGCGGATCGGTCCCGATACCACCTTGATCGACGTGGAAGTGGGTGAGAACGCGGTGGTCACGCGTACCCACGCCTCACTCAGCGTGATCGGTCCCGGCGCCAACGTCGGGCCGTACGCTTACCTGCGGCCCGGTACCACACTGGGCGCCGGCGGCAAGATCGGCACCTTCGTGGAGGCGAAGAACGCTCGCATCGGCCCCGGAGCCAAGGCACCGCATCTCAGCTACCTAGGCGACGCCGTGATCGGAGAGGGCGCGAACATCGGGGCAGGCGTGATCTTCGCCAACTACGACGGCGTACGGAAATCGACGAGCACCGTCGGGGCGTACGCCTTCGTCGGCAGCAACGCGGTACTTGCTGCACCGGTCGAGGTGGCCGATGGGGCCTACATCGCAGCCGGTTCGACGATCACCGGTGACGTTGGGCCGGGTGAGCTTGCGGTGAGCCGGGGCCGGCAACGCAATGTGCCCGGATGGGTGGGGCGGAAGCGGGCAGGCACCAAGACGGCGCGGGCCGCCGAGGCGGCGCAGCAGCAGGAGGAGCCGTCGTGAGCGGTCTGAAGCGCCCCAATGACAAGCACATGATGCTGTTCAGTGGGCGGGCCCATCCTGACCTGGCCAATGAGGTGGCTGCGCTTTTGAAGGTCGAGCTCGTACCCACTCGCGCGATCACGTACGCCAACTCAGAGATCTATGTGCGATTTGACGAGTCGGTGCGCGGCTGCGACGCCTTCGTGATCCAGAGCCATGCAGCGCCGGTCAACGAGTGGACGATGGAGCAGCTGATCATGGTCGATGCGCTGAAGCGCGCGTCTGCCAAGCGCATCACCGTTGTCGCTCCGTTCTATCCCTATGCCCGACAGGACAAGAAGCACCGTGGCCGAGAGCCGATCTCCGCGCGCCTCATCGCGGATCTGTTCCACACCGCTGGCGCCCACCGGATCATGTCGGTGGATCTACACGCTGCGCAGATCCAGGGTTTCTTCGACGGGCCGGTTGATCATCTCTGGGCGCTGCCTGTGCTGTCTGATTACCTCGCGACCAAGTACGACACCTCCGAAATGACCGTGGTCTCACCCGATGCCGGGCGGGTGCGGGTCGCTGATATGTGGACAGACAGGCTGAACTGTGCTCTCGCGATCATCCACAAGCGGCGCGACCCGAGTCTGGTCAACACCGTTGCTATTCATGAGGTGGTAGGAGAAGTGGCAGGGCGTGTCTGCCTGGTGGTCGACGACATGATCGACACGGCAGGCACCATCTGCCAGGCGGCAGATGCGTTGAAAGCCCGGGGGGCGAAAGCGGTGATCGCGGCGGCCACTCACCCAGTGCTGTCTGGTCCGGCTATTGACCGGCTGAAGGCCACAGACTTCGAAGAGGTGATCGTCACCGATACCCTGCCCATCCCGGAGGAACGTCGCTTCGACTCACTCACCGTGCTGTCGATCGCACCCTTGATCGCGCGGGCCATTCGGGAGGTCTTTGAGGATGGCTCGGTCACCAGCCTCTTCAACGGGCAGGCGTGAGGGAGCCTGCCATGTCATTCGGGGCGGCGGATGCCCTGATTTCGCATCGCTCGTGCCTCTGGAGAGGGGCTCAAGCGGCGTTCTAACACGCGCTGGCGATGCGTTTTCAGGGCAAGTTGGCGACTATTGGGCCTTGTCGGCTAAGGTTGAGCGGTTGCCTCGGCGAGGGTCGCAGGACCGTGATCGACAAGGTCGAACGAGCTGCGTCCCCCGCGGAGTATTGATCAAGGTAACCGAAAAACGTTAGTCCGAGGAGTTCGTTCGTGCCCGAGGTGAAGCTCACAGCCGAATTGCGTACGGAGTTCGGCAAGGGCGCTGCCCGCCGGATCCGGCGCGCACACAAGGTGCCTGCCGTGTTGTACGGCCACGGCACCGCGCCGATCCACATTGCCCTGCCCGGTCACGAGACCCTGCTCGCGCTGCGCACTGCGAATGCATTGCTTTCAATCGAGGTCAACGGCAATTCCCAATTGGCACTCCCCAAACAGGTCCAGCGCGACCCGCTGAAGCACACCATCGAGCACGTCGATCTCGTCATCGTGCGGCACGGCGAGAAGGTCACAGTCGACGTCCCCGTGCATCTGGAGGGCGAGGCCGGTCCTGAGACGCTGGTCGTTGTTGACCACAACAGCATTCCCATCGAGGCCGAGGCCACTCACATCCCGCAGCAGATCGTCGTTTCCGTCGAGGGCCTGCCGCCTGGTACCCAGATTCTCGCCCGCGACCTCCAGCTCCCCGCAGGTTCGTCGGTCGAACTCGACCCGGAGACCTTGATCGTCAATATCACCAATGCGCCGACCGCCGAGGCGCTCGAGGCTGAGCTGGCTGAGGCCGAGGCGGAAGCAGGCATCGAGCCAACGATGGCAGCAACCGCGGAGCCGACCACGGACGAGGAGCCTGCCGAGTCCGAAAGTGCCTAGTGTCGGGCGACACGACACGAGATTCCTGGCGTAGGACACTAGCTGGCAGCCGCATCTGACATGAGTTCATGGCTGGTCGTCGGGCTCGGCAACCCCGGCCCGGCCTTTGCATCTCATCGGCACAACGTCGGCTATCGAGTCGCCGACGAACTAGCACGCCGCTTCAGCGTTCGGTTCCGCACGCTACGCGGCTGTCGGGCCGAGGTCGCCGAAGGCAGACTCGGACCGCCCGGAGGCGAGGCACCTCGGCTATTGCTGGCCAAATCGCGTACTTTCATGAACGAGACCGGCTGGGCGGTCACCCGGCTGCTTTCCTACTACAAGCTGGAGCCGGCCCAGATGATCGTGGTACACGATGAGCTCGATATTGAGCCCGGCCAGCTGCGGGTGAAGTTCGGCGGCGGCGACAACGGCCACAATGGGCTCAGATCCATCCGCAAATCCCTCGGGAACGGCGACTTCTTTCGAGTACGGATCGGCGTCGGCCGTCCGCCCGGCCGGCAAGACCCAGCCGACTATCTGCTCAGCAACATCCCGGCCAGTGCGCGCGAGGCCATCGAGGTCGAGATCAGACGGGCCGCGGATGCCGTTGAGTCGCTGGTTCTGGTCGGGCTCGACAAGACCCAAAGCGCATTCAA
>DATHIJ010000607.1:0-5946 GCA_035489975.1 Propionibacteriaceae bacterium
GGTGTTGAAGCGCATACCCACGAATACATCGCAACCGCGCACGAGGATCAGAAGTTCGGGTTTTCGATCGCCGATGGCACGGCGCTCTCAGCGCTGCTGAGATGCCACCAGGAACCGTGGCTCGAACTGATCGGTATCCACTCCCACATCGGCTCGCAGATCTTCGACGCTGGCGGGTTCGAGGTCGCGGCGCGACGCACCCTGCGGCTCCACGCCGATTTCAGTGCTCAAACCGGCGTTGAGCTCGGTGAGCTCGATCTTGGTGGCGGCTTCGGAATCGCTTACACCAGTGCTGACACGCCATCCTCACCTGCCGTGTTGGCTCAAGCCCTTCGCGAGATCGTTGTCAACGAATGTTCAGGCCTCGATATCAGCGTTCCGCATCTGTCGATCGAGCCTGGTCGCGCGATCAGCGGTCCCAGCACCTTCGCCCTCTACCGGGTCGGCACCGTCAAGCCCGTTGCGTTGGACGGCGGTGCCAGCCGCCTCTACGTCGCCGTCGACGGGGGCATGAGTGACAACATTCGGACTGCGCTTTATGCCGCCGCGTACTCGGCGACTTTGGCATCACGCCGTTCTGCGGCTGCGCCGGTCCTTGCCCGTGTAGTCGGCAAGCACTGCGAAGGCGGCGACATCTTGGTCCGTGACGAGTTCCTACCGGCTGACATTGCGACCGGCGATCTGCTCGCGGTGCCAGGCGCGGGCGCGTACAGCCGCTCTATGGCGAGCAACTACAACTATGTTCCCCGACCGCCAGTTGTTGCCGTTCGCGATGGTCAGATCACCACGCTGATCCGACGCGAAACGATTGAGGATTTGTTGGCACTGGATGCTGGATGAAGTAGAAAGCTCTGCGAGTGTCGGAATCGCGCACCGTTTATAGCGCGATACGCGCGCAGAGCTCAGGAAGGGATAGGGAACAATGAAACCGCCACGATTCGGGGTCGTGGTGTTGTTGTGCAAATGAGGTTTCTGTGACTTTGACCAGTGTGCAGCCCACGCACCTTCTTGACGTTCCGCCCCTCACACCGCTCCGCGTCGCCATGCTCGGCTGTGGCGTGGTTGGCTCTGAGGTGGCGCGGTTGATCATCGAGCAGGCGGCTGACTTGCGGGCGCGGGTTGGCAGGCCGTTAGAGCTTGTCGGCATTGCGGTGCGCCGCGACGACCTCGACCGCCCTGGAATTGATCCCGAGCTGTTCACCACCGACGCCGAGGCGCTGGTGACTCGAGATGATGTCGATCTGGTGATTGAGCTCATCGGCGGCATTGAGCCTGCCCGGTCGTTGATCTTGGCGGCGCTGCGCCACGGGGTTTCAGTGGTGACCGCGAACAAGGCGCTGTTGGCCGAGGACGGCGGCACACTGTTTGAGGCTGCCCAACGGGGCGGAGCCGACCTTTACTTCGAGGCTGCGGTTGCTGGCGCAATTCCGATCATCAGGCCGCTCAGGGAGTCCCTCGTCGGTGACGAGATCACCTCGGTGATCGGGATCGTGAATGGCACCACGAATTACATTTTGGATCGGATGGATACGGCCGGCATTGGTTTTACCGAAGCGCTGACCGAGGCGCAGGCTCTCGGCTACGCGGAGGCCGATCCGACGGCTGATGTCGAGGGCTTCGACGCCGCAGCGAAGGCGGCGATCTTGGCGAGCCTGGCCTTTCACACTCGGGTCACTGGGGCGGACGTCTACCGCGAGGGCATTACCGGGATCACCTCAGCTGACATCGCATCGGCGCATGAGATCGGCTGTGTGGTCAAGCTGCTGGCGATCTGCCAGCTGTCCCCACAAGTGGCCGGCGCCGGTGAGCGAAGGGTGTCAGTGCGGGTACATCCGGCCATGATTCCGCGCTCCCATCCACTCGCCGGGGTTGGTGATGCGTACAACGCCGTGTTCGTTGAGTCGCTGTCTGCCGGACGGCTCATGTTCTACGGGCCTGGTGCCGGGGGCTCGCCCACGGCGAGTGCCGTGCTCGGCGATCTTGTCACGGTGGCCCGGAACCGGCTGCGCGGGGCAGTCGGCCCTGGCGAATCCAGCTACGCGGCACGCCCCGTGAGCGAGATCGGGAGCGTGCTGACTCGGTATCACCTCTCACTCGAGGTGGCCGACCGAGCGGGTGTGTTGGCGACCATCGCTTATGTCTTTGCTGAGCATGACGTGTCGATCGAGACCGTACGGCAGAACGGCCGGGGTGCCGACGCCCAGCTAGTGATCGTTACCCACCACGCGCGAGACGCCGCGCTCAGCGCAACGGTACGGGCTTTACGCAATCTCGACGTAGTCCGCGAGGTCACCAGCGTGATGCGGGTCGAAGGGGACTGATGTGATCCCCGAGTCCTGCATCGCGGACCGACCAACGTCTCTGAAGCCTCGTCCCGGATACGGAGTGATCGCTCGCTACCGAGACTGGCTGCCAGTATCCGATAGCGATCCGGTGATCACCCTCGGCGAAGGTGGCACGCCGCTGGTTGCTGCCCAGAAGCTGTCGGAGCTGTTGCGCTGCGAGACGTGGATCAAGGTGGAGGGCGCCAATCCGACCGGTTCGTTCAAGGACCGCGGCATGACAGTTGCGCTCAGTGTCGCCGTCGGGGCGGGGGTGCAGGCCGTGGTTTGTGCGTCGACCGGGAACACCTCGGCATCGGCCGCCGCGTACGCGGCTAGGGCGGGCCTGTCCAGCATTGTGCTCCTGCCGGCTGGCCGGATTGCGACTGGCAAGCTCGCGCAGGCGATCGTGCATGGTGCGAGGGTGGTACAAATCGACGGCAACTTCGAAGACTGCTTCGAACTGGTCCGCAAGCTCGCCCACGAGTACCCGGTCGCGCTTGTCAATTCGATCAACCCGAACAGGATCGAGGGCCAGAAGACTGCCGCGTTTGAAGTCATCGACGAGCTCGGCGATGCGCCTGACCTACATGTGATCCCTGTTGGTAACGCCGGGAATATCTCGGCGTACTGGCGCGGTTATGTGCAGTACGTGTCTGCTGGCAAGGCGACACGAGCCCCACGGATGTGGGGCTTTCAAGCGAACGGTGCGGCTCCTTTGGTGCTCGGACATCCAGTTCTGCAGCCCGAGACCGTGGCGAGCGCGATCCGAATCGGCAACCCGGCCTCTGCCGAGCAGGCCCTGGCGGCACGCGACGAATCCGGTGGCCTGATCGAGGCAGTCAGCGATCAGCAGATACTCGACGCTCAGGCCTTCCTCGCACGCGAGGAGGGAATCTTTGTCGAGCCCGCCTCGGCCGCGGGTGTGGCTGGTCTCATTGCCAAACAGCAGCGCGGCGAGATCGAGTCCGATCTGCAGATCGCTGTCACCGTCACCGGCCATGGTCTCAAGGACGTTGATACGGCGTTATCGAGACTTGGTCCGATCCATGCCGAAGTGGTGACAGCAGATCTGCTGGCTGTTGCAGCGGCCTGTGGGCTGCTGGATTAGATCATCCACATGATGCCGTATCGAGGGAACCGACGGTGTGTGCAGAGTCTTCCGGTCAGCAGGTGCTGAGCCCCGGAAGATCGGTAACGGTAGAGGTCCCGGCCACCAGCGCCAACGTGGGACCAGGCTTCGATTGCTTTGGGCTCGCGCTCGACTGGCGAGAGCGAGTCAACCTTGCGGTGATCGAAGAGGGCTTTCATATCGAGGTCTCTGGGGAAGGGGCAGCCGAGCTGCCCCGCGACGAGAGCCACCTGATCATCCGGTCAGCCCTCATCGGCCTGGCCGATCTGGGGGTGGGGGCCCCGGGGCTTTGGCTTGGCTGTCGCAACACCATCCCGCACGGTCGGGGGCTCGGATCCTCATCCGCGGCAATCGTCGCGGGCCTGCTAGCTGCAGCCGGACTCGCTCAGGTACAGGTGACGCAGGACTGGCTCCTCCAGCACGCGAATGCCATCGAGGGTCATCCCGACAACGTGGCGGCGGCGATCTACGGAGGCTTCGTGCTGGCGTACCAGGGTCGGGCCGGGGTCCGGGTGGCACAGGGCCACGTGGACGCATCGATCGGTGCCGCGCTGTTCATTCCGCAGACCTCGGTGGCAACCAAGGCCGCCCGCGGTCTGCTCCCCGAGAAGGTGCCACACGTCGATGCTGCGGCGAACTCGGGACGAGCGGCGCTACTGGTTCACGCCCTGGCAGCGGAGCCGGAGCTGCTTTACGACGCCACCTGCGACTGGCTGCACCAGGGATATCGCGAAACCGCGATGCCCCGCGCCTACGAGCTGATGAAATCGCTACGAGGGCAAGGCTTTGCAGCGATGATCAGTGGTGCTGGTCCCAGCGTCTTGGTGCTCGGCCGGCACGCGGATCTGGTTACGCTGCAAGATCAACAAGCGGCTGGCTTCTTGCTAAGACTCAGTGGCATAGGGTCAGCCGCGGCGATCCTCGAGCCTGACGCTTCAGGGGTGCGTGATCACACTGTGATGGAAACTCCGGACGCAGGTGCTAGCCTTAGAGCGCCGACACGGTCAGGGCAGCTGCAGTGACCGGCTCCCCAACCAGCCAAGTCACGAAGACGCACATCTGACCAAGTAGCACCTCAAGGTCAGGTGCGACGCGGACAAGGCTTTAGGGCATCTCCCGTCAGCCACGTCTCGAGAACAGTCGTCGCGATGCGCTGAGGACCTCCAGAAAGACCCGTTGGGCGGGGCAAGATAACCCGCGCCAAGGATGGGCACCGATGACGTGCCCAGAACCGACAAGGACACACATTGACAGAAATCGCCGAAGTGACGAGTGCCTCCCCAGATGAGGAAGGCACCGGCGAGCAGAGTAAGCAAATCACCAGCGATCGTCGCAATCGCAAGGGCTCAGGCCTGGACTCTATGGTCCTGGCCGAGTTGAAGCAGCTGGCCAACTCCCTTGGGATCAAGGGCACCGGCGCGATGCGCAAAAGTCAGTTGATCGACGCTATTCAGTCAGCCCAGCGCAATCCGAGGGAGAGCGCTCCCGGGGCTCAGGCCGGACAAGACAATGGCCACCGCAGCATCCAAGGCGGCCGCGACGCCCCAGACGTCGCGAGTGCACTGGATGAGCTGCAGCGAACCCCGCGCGAGGCAAGCGACGAGCGCGAGGAGGCACAGATGCTCGAGCACCCCGTACAGCCTGAACTGGTCTCAACCGACCAGACCAGCACTCAGACAGCCGACCAGCGGCAAGGGCCCGTCGAGACCGTCGACGACGGTCAAGTGCGCGCAGAGACCGCCACCCCACAAGACGGTAGCGATTCGCGGCAGGTCGCCGACCGATCATCTGATGCGCAGGAGGCTCCTACCGGGCGCGCTGACGATGGTGAGCGAACGGACGAGGCTCGCGAGAATCGGCAAGGCGACCGACGGGATCGCAGAGGTCGTGACCAGGGCCAAACTCGCGAAAACCAGCAGCGCGACAACCAGGGTCGAGATAACCAGGGTCGAGATAACCAGGGCCGAGATAACCAGGGCCGCGATTGGGAAGAGGAAGGCGGCCGACGCAGCCGCCGGCGGCGTAGTCGGGATCGCCAGAACCGGCGTAACCGCGGTGGTGGCGGCAATCTTGAACGCTACGACGAGCCGGTGATTGCCGAAGATGATGTGCTCGTCCCCGCGCGCGGCATCTTGGACGTTCTTGACAATTACGCCTTCGTCCGGACCAACGGCTATCTGCCGGGACCGGAGGATGCGTACGTCTCCCTTTCGATGGTCAAGAAGCTCGGCTTGCGTAAGGGAGATCTGGTCACTGGTGTGATCCGTACGCCGCGTGAGGGCGAACGCAAGGAGAAGTTCAATCCGATGGTGAGGATCGACACGGTCAACGGCACCGATCCTGACGGCATTCGGCAGCGACCAGACTTTGCCAAGCTCACGCCGCTGTACCCGCAAGAGCGACTGAAATTGGAAACCACCCCCAACCAGATGGCCGGTCGAATCATCGATCTGGTCGCCCCCATTGGCAAGGGTCAGCGCGCACTCATCGTTT
>DATHIJ010000608.1:0-14285 GCA_035489975.1 Propionibacteriaceae bacterium
GGCGCGATCGCCGGGTAAAGAAGATCAGGAACAGTCCGACAACTACACAGAGCAGTCCGATGCCGAGCCACGTTCGGCTGCCCGTCATGAAGCTCCCCTTGATGAGGCCGGCACCCTGACCAATCCAGACGCCACCGACCAGGACCGCGAGTCCACCGATGATCACGGCGATGCGGCGTGCGATCTTCGACGACACGTTGTCCGCGACTGCTATCGAGTGACCCGGAACAGGCGATCGTCATTCCGTGACGGATCTCCTCTACCGTCGGTGTTGGAGTTGCTCAACAGCAGACTGTTCCCATCGTGCGCAACAGCCACAGTTCGCAGCCGGCCGTAGTCGCCCCTGAAATGCGCGATTGGATCCCGCGTCGACGTGCCCTCAAGCGGAATTTCCCAGAGCCGCTCCCCGCGCAATCCCGCCATCCACAGCCCACCCTGCCAGTACGCCAAACCCGACGGGGAGGCATCACGGGTCCGCCAGACAACCTTGGGATTGGTCATCCCTCTGACCTTGCCGGAGCCCTCGACCTCGGGCCAGCCGTAGTTTGCTCCCTCTTTGATCAAGTTCAGCTCGTCCCAGGTCTGCTGGCCGAACTCGCTGGCCCATAAGCGGCCGTCAGCGTCGAAGGCAAGGCCTTGAACGTTACGGTGGCCGTAGCTGAACACCTCATTGTCGAAGGGGTTGCCGGGCGCCGGTCTGCCATCGACTCTGAGTCTGAGGATCTTTCCGCCGAGGGAGTCCTTGTCTTGCGACAGCGACCCATTCCCGCTTTCGCCGGTGCCGACATACAGGTAGTCGTCAGGACCGATGACCATTCGGCCGCCGTTGTGGATGAACGCCTTGGGGATGCCCCGGAGAATGACCTTTGGCGCGCCGAGATCGCGGCCGTCCCAGCTCATGGAGACGATCCGATTGTCGTTAGCAGCGGTGTAGTACGCGAAGACGGTTTTCTCGTCCTTGGTGACGGCGAGACCCATTAGGCCGCCCTCCCCGGCAGGCGATGCTTCGTCGATGGTCCTCACCAGTGAAGTCGAGTCGTTGGCAACTCGGAGGATCTTTCCGGTGTCACGTTCACTGAGCAGGAAGCTGCCGTCTTTGAGTGTTGCCAGGCCCCACGGCGCCTGAAGATCGGCAACGATTTCCCGGGCCCGAGGCTCGCCGCGCGACCGGACGGTGCTGGGAGTCGGGCTGCTCGCCTCTGTGCTTGGCGTCGGACTTGCCGCGGGCGCTGAGCTCGCTGGCGTCTGGCCGGCAGTACGGGTCTCTGCGTTGGGTTCGTTGGCAGCGTTGCTGCATCCGGTGATCAGAAGTAGCGCACCGCAGGCAGCTACCACGTGCGAGCGGCGCACCCGATGCCCCGGCATCGGTGTCGCGGTCACTGGCACAGTCTCGCCCACGCGCCCAAAACAGGTCTCAGGTCCTGAGGTCAGCCGAGTTCAAGATCTCGATCGCCTCCGGCTCGCCAACCAGCTTGATCTCGGCCACGCTCGTCCTGCCGTGGGCGTACAACATCAGCTCGCTCGGCGTGCCAACGAGGGTGACGGTCGAAGTGCCGCTCACTGCCCGAATCGTCTCTGGTGCGCCGTCTGCATCAGCGGAACCCAAGCGCTCGAGGACGACGCCAACCTGAACTCGGCGAAACCACGCTCGGCCTAGCAGCTTCAACCGGCGCCACATCCACTCCTCGACATCATCGCCAAGCTGCCGCGAAGTCTGCGGCGAATCCCCGGCCCGGCGTACGTCCTCATGGTGAATGAAGAACTCGGTGGTGTTGGCACCCTCGTCAACACCTGGAATCGCAAAGATCGAGAATCGGGCCGGACCTTTGCGTACGCGGTCAACAAGCTCGGAGAATTCCCATCGCTGTTTGATTTCGGCCATCCGGCGCTCGTACAAGCTGGAGAGCGGTTTTGCGACGATGCCGCTTGCACCGATCGGATCAGTTTCGCGGACCCATAGATGCGCGGCGAGGTCGTGCGTGTCCCAGCCATCGCACAGCGTCGGGGCGTGCGCGCCGACTGCGTCGAGCAAGTCGCACAGCTCAGCCCGTTCGGACTTGGCAAACGTCACGAGCGACCATCGTAGCGCCCCCAGCGTGGCACCCTACGTGCGTCGCACTCCCCGTAGGGACCGGCGGAATCGCCGAGACAACCTGCCACTGGTCGGAAAGCTCACGATCACTGGGAATCGGTGTTGGGACAATGGGCGCGTGATGGACCCAGCGTCGGCTGATGTCGACAGCACCCTTGACCCGGAGATCGCTGCGCTGCTCAAGCGCGATCCCGCCGGATTAGTCACCGCTGTTATCCAGGAAGAGCGCACCGGAGAGGTCTTGATGGTGGGGTGGATGGACGACCTAGCCCTGCACAAAACCCTGACCACTGGGCGCTCCACGTTCTTCTCCCGCAGTCGGGGCGATTACTGGGTGAAGGGCGAGACCAGTGGTCACCGGCAGTGGGTCCGCGAGGTTCGGCTGGATTGCGACGGAGACACCGTGCTGGTCAAGGTTCATCAAGAAGGCGCCGCATGTCATACCGGCGACCGCTCGTGCTTCGACAGCCGCCCGCTGTCGGCCGTGATCGTTCAGCGAACCGAGGAACACCGACAGTGAGCGAGCTTTCACCGACGCTGGAGGAGTTCCGCAAGCTGGCAGTGGAGCGTCGAGTCATTTCCGTGCACCGGCGGCTGCTGGCAGACGCCGAGACGGCGATCGGGCTCTATCGCAAGTTGGCCAGGAACCGACCGGGCACCTACCTGCTCGAATCGGCTGAGCAGGGTGTGTGGTCCCGCTACTCATTTGTGGGCGTCCGAGCAGCTGCGACGCTGACCGAGCAGCACGGCCAGGCCATCTGGCTCGGGCATGCCCCCGTTGGTCTTCCGACTGGTGGAGATCCATTGGCCGCTGTACGTGAGACGCTGCGGCTGCTGCACACTCCACGCGGCGAGGGGCTGCCGCCGTTTACCTCCGGCTTGGTTGGTTATCTCAGCTACGACGCGGTACGCAGGCTGGAACGTCTCCCTGACTCCTGCGTGGACGACCTCGGCATTCCCGAGCTCGCCTTCCTGCTGGCCTCCGACCTCGCCGTTTTGGATCACCACAGCGGCGAAGTGTGGCTGGTGGCCAATGCCATCAACTTCGACAACACTGACGAGCGCGTTGATGAGGCGTACGCCGACGCAGTGGCGCGAGTCGAGTCCATGACCGAACTGCTGATCCAGCCCACACCCGCCGGCGTTGTGTTGGCCGGCTTCAACGAGGCCACCCTCCCGATCCGGCGTCAGCGCACGCCTGAGGAGTATCAGCGGGCCGTCAGTTCTGCAGTCGAGGAGATCAAGGCGGGCGAGGCTTTCCAGATTGTCGTCAGCCAGCGTTTTGAGGTCGACACCACTGCCGACGCGCTCGACATCTATCGCGTGCTGCGCCTCACGAACCCCAGTCCGTACATGTATCTGCTGAGGCTCGACGGCTTCGACATCGTCGGCTCCTCCCCGGAGGCACTGGTCACCGTCAAGGGGGCCACAGCGGTCACCCATCCGATCGCCGGCTCGAAACCGCGCGGCGCCACTCCGGCATCCGACGCCGTCTTGGAAGCTGAGCTGCTCGCCGACCCCAAGGAACGCGCCGAGCACGTCATGCTGGTCGACCTCGGCCGCAACGACCTCGGGAGAGTCTGCGACCCGGGCACCGTGGAAGTCGTGGAGTTCATGGAAGTTCGCCGCTACAGCCACATCATGCACCTCGAATCGACGGTCACCGGCACGATTGCCGAGGACTGCACTGCGCTTGACGTGGTACTGGCGGCCTTTCCGGCCGGGACGTTATCCGGTGCGCCCAAGGTTCGTGCGATGGAGATCATCGACGAGCTGGAGGTTTCCCGACGAGGCCTCTATGGGGGAGTCGTCGGCTATCTCGACTTTGCCGGTGACGGCGATGCTGCGATCGCGATCCGGACGGCTCTGTTGCGCGACGGCGTGGCGTACGTGCAGGCCGGCGGAGGAATCGTCGCCGACTCGCACCCGCCGACGGAAGATCAGGAAACCCAGAACAAGGCTGCCGCTGTAGTGCGGGCCATCTCCGTGGCCGAGAGGTTCACAGCGGTTCAGCTGGCGGTCTCGAATGTGGTGGCCGGAGCCGAGGCCGGATGAGGAGTCGGGCGCTGGCCTTCGGCTGCCTGCTCATCGGTGGGGCGTTGGCGCTGATCGGGAGTGGGCAGCCGTGGTGGCGCGCCGCGGGCGATGGTGTCGTCCTGAAGTTCAGCGGGACCCAAGCCACGGGCGGACTGAGCCAAGCGCTTGCCGTCGTCGCACTGGCCGGAACCGTGTTGATGCTCGCGCTACGGACCCGCGGTCGCCGCATAATCGGCGCGCTGCTCGTGCTGGTCGGCGCTGGACTCGCCGTGGTGGGTGGACTCGGTTTGCGGCCCAGCGCAGACGCCATCGGCAGCTCGGTCAATGAAGTGACCCTGGCCGACACGCTGAGCGCGACCGTTTGGCCCTGGATCTTCCTCGGTTCCGGGGTGCTGATCACGATTGGCGCCGTATTGACCATCATCACTGCGGGAACCTGGCGGTCACGATCTGACCGTTTCCGACCGGGCTCGGGCAGGTCGGAAGATCCGGACTCGGGTGATCCGACAGAGCTGTGGAAGGCGATGGACGCGGGGGTCGATCCAACCACAAATGCGAGCACCGATACTGCTATGGTGCCGTACCCCAACGTGCACAATCGCGACCCAGGCGACACAATGGATGACACCGAAGGGCGCCGCACCTCGCCGGAGCGCGAGGAGTAGCGCCAGTTCTGGGGGTAGGTGCTCCGAATGCAGATCCCGATCAGCGGAAACGAGGGAACCATGGCAGGCACGGCGCAGCGCTCAGACTTGACACACACGATCAACCGGCGCGGCAAGCACGTGCACCACGGCCGCACACTCGCAGCTTGGATCGGCTCGGTCATCGCTCTGGTCGCTTTCGTTGTCGGCGGAATCGCCGTGGTCATCCAGAACTGGCCGCTGTTCTGGGCGGGCGTCGGCCTGGCCGCTGTGGCCATCATTGTGACGGTAGTCCTGCAACGCCTGGGCTACGGGGCAAACTGATCGGTTCATTGTGGGCGCCTTAGAAGACATCATCGCCGGAGTCCGAGAGGATCTGGCGGTTCAGCAGACCCGAGTTCCACTGGACCGATTGAAGGAGAGATGTCAGCGCGTCGACCCGGCCATCGATCCGATGCCGAGGTTCCGCGGCCCGGGGGTCGCCGTGATCGCCGAAGTCAAACGATCCAGCCCCAGCAGTGGCTCACTGGCTGAAATCGCCGATCCGGCCGCGCTTGCGGTGGAGTATGAGGCGGGGGGCGCGTCCGCGATTTCGGTACTGACCGAACAGCGGCACTTCGCCGGGTCTTTGGATGATCTTGTCCGGGTGCGCTGCGCCGTGAGCATTCCCGTTCTTCGTAAGGATTTCGTGGTCACCGCGTATCAGCTGTTCGAGGCGCGAGCCGCCGGTGCCGACATGGTGTTGCTGATCGTTGCCGCGCTGTCCGACTCAGAACTGGTCTCCCTTGTCGAACGGGCTCGCTCAATCGGGCTGACCCCGCTGGTCGAGGTTCATACTGCCGATGAGGTAGGTCGAGCGGTGGATGCCGGCGCCACGATCATCGGCGTCAACGCGCGCAATTTGCAGACGCTGAAGGTCGAGCCGTCGACTTTCAGCCGGCTTGCGCCGCTTATTCCCGACGGCATTGTCCGGATAGCGGAGTCCGGCGTACGCGGACCGCATGATGTGATCGACTTGGCGCGGGCCGGAGCTGATGTGGTGCTAGTCGGGGAGGCTCTGGTGACGGGCCGGGATCCGCGCAGCGGAGTGGCGGACCTAGTGGCCGCGGGGGCGCACCCGGCGGTGCACAAGTCCTAGTGCCGGTCATCTCACACGCGCACTCAGAGTAAGGAATCAGAGCCGTGTCAAGGCAGTCCGCCGTGACCTCGGAGCTGCCGCTGGCCGCTGGTGGCTCCCTGCCCGATGCAAGCGGCCATTTCGACAGGTTTGGCGGCAGGTTCGTACCTGAGGCGCTGTTCGCCGCGCTGCTGCAGCTGGAGCGTGAATTCCACGCGGCGACGGCCGATCCGGATTTCACGGCCGAGCTGGCCGGACTGCTCGCCGACTACACCGGACGGCCGAGCCCGATCACCGAGGCCAAGCGGTTCAGCGAGCACGCCGCGGCAACACCGACCGGACAGACGCCGGTGATCGTATTGAAGCGAGAGGACCTGAACCACACAGGCTCGCACAAGATCAACAATGTGCTCGGCCAGGCATTGCTCACCCGCCGGATGGGAAAGACGCGGGTGATCGCGGAGACCGGCGCCGGTCAACATGGGGTCGCCACCGCCACGGCCGCTGCTCTGTTCGGGCTCGACTGCACCGTCTACATGGGCAAGATCGACACCCAGCGGCAGGCCCTCAACGTCGCGCGGATGCGATTGCTGGGTGCTGAGGTGATCGCCGTCGAGTCCGGTACGCAGACTTTGAAAGACGCGATGAACGACGCGATGCGCGACTGGGTCGCCTCCGTCGACCACACTCACTACCTGATTGGCAGTGTCGCCGGCCCGCACCCGTTCCCGCTGCTGGTCCGTGAGTTTCAGCGGGTGATCGGCACCGAGGCTCGGGCCCAGCTTTTGGAGCGTTATGGCCGGCTGCCGGATGCGGTCGCCGCATGTGTTGGCGGTGGCTCCAACGCGCTTGGCATTTTCGCCGACTTCATCCCCGACTCTGATGTTGCACTGTATGGCTTCGAGGCCGGCGGTGAGGGCATCGAGACCGGGCGGCACGCTGCCACTATCTCGGCGGGCGAGATCGGCGTGCTGCACGGCATGCGGACCTTTGTGCTGCAAGACGAGGACGGGCAAACCATCCCAGCCCATTCCATCTCCGCCGGACTGGACTATCCCGGGGTTGGACCCGAGCACTCCTGGCTTCACCAGGTTGGCCGCGCACTATACGAGCCGATCACCGATGCTGAGGCAATGGATGCTTTCCGGCTGCTGTCACGCACTGAAGGCATTGTCCCGGCGATCGAGTCGGCGCATGCCCTTGCTGGTGCGCTCAAGCTAGGTCCTCGTCTGCCGACGAGCAAGGCTGGGGAGCCGCCGTTGATCTTGGTCAACCTTTCCGGCCGCGGCGACAAGGACGTGGATACCGCGATCAGCTGGTTCGGCCTGAACACCGCCGGTACGGCATCGGAGTCCGCGGGTGGCCCGCCCGGCAGCGGACCCGAACGGTGAGCGTCGATCCGGGGCACACGGGGCGGCTGCTGCTTCAAGTCCGAGCGCAGGGTCGCGGAGGCTTGGCCGGATTCCTTCACGTGGGCTACCCGACGGTGGATATCTCGCTGCAGGCTCTCGACGTGCTCACCGGAGAAGGTGAGGCTGAAGGGGTCGATTTCGTCGAAGTCGGCCTGCCGTACAGCGATCCGATGATGGACGGGGTGACGATCCAGCGCGCCGGAACCAAAGCGTTGCAGCGCGGCGTACGGACCAGGGACGCATTTGCGGCCGTGGAAACTGTGGCGAGGCGCGGCGTCCCGGCGGTGGTGATGACCTACTGGAACCTCGTCGAACGGTACGGCGCCGACCGTTTCGCGCGCGATCTTGCCTCCGCTGGTGGAGCCGGAATGATCACTCCGGACCTCACCCCGAATGAGGCGGAGGAGTGGCTAGCGGTTTCTGATGCGCACGGCCTGGACCGAATTTTCTTGGTCTCGCCTTCCTCGACCGACGAGCGACTCAGATCGACCGTGGCGGCGTGCCGCGGGTGGGTCTACGCCACCTCGTTGATGGGCGTCACCGGCACCCGGGCGGAGACCTCCGCAGCCGCTCCGGAGCTGGTGCGACGGGTCCGCGAGGCGGATTCGTCCGCCCTTGTCGGAGTCGGGCTAGGCGTATCCAACGGTGAGCAAGCGCGCGAGGTGACCAATTTCGCCGATCTGGTCATTGTCGGTTCCGCGCTGGTCAAGGCGCTGCTGGATGCCGAAGACGCGGGACATCCGGACGATCTGAGCCGACTGCGCACCGTCGTCGCCGATCTTGCCGCTGGCGTACGCGCCGGCCGGGGACAGCGCGATCGTGACCATTCGCCTGCGGCGGAATCGGGAACTTCGCAGCCATCGCCCGGGTTAGTCGGGACGTGAGCGGTACCGTACGCTCGGGCAGCACAAGGTCGGCGATCGCGGCTTCAGACCTGGCACGGCTGAGCATCCTGACCTGGTCGCTGCTGGCGGTTGGGGTATTGCTGCTGATTTCTGGCTGTACGCCGGCACCGACTGCGCCCGCCTTCCAGCGCAACCCCGATCCGGCCGGTTACGCCGGCGGATCCTCACTGCCGAAGCCTTATGTGATGCCTGAGGTCTCCCTCACCGACACGTCGGGACGGCCGTACAACCTCGCCACGACCCCGTCCAAGCCGGTCACCCTGCTGTTCTTCGGCTACACCCACTGCCCTGACGTTTGTATTGCCGTGCTCTCTGATGTGTCGCTGGCGCTGCAGCGACTGACACCGGCTGATCAAGACCAGATCCAGCTGATCTTCATCACGACAGATCCCGCCCGCGACAAAGAGAAACGGATCCGGCACTACCTCGATCGGTTCAGTCCCACCTTTGTGGGGCTCACCGGCCCGATGTCGACGATCAAGCGCGCCGCGGGCGAGGTGGGTGTGGAGATCGAAGGGCTGAAGAAGCTACCGAGTGGCGGTTACGAGGTAGGACACTCAGCGCAGGTGATCGGATTCAGCCGCAACTCTGGAGTGGTGATTTGGACGCCAGGCACCCCGATCGGCGCGCTGAAGCAGGACTTTGCTCTGCTGGTGGAACGGTCACGTTGAGCGTTCCCCTAGCTACCGAGGCGCGGCGTGCCGCGGCTGCCCGCTGGATATCCACTGGGGCGCGACTGGTGCTCGGCGGTGTGTTCGTAGTGGCTGGAGCGCTCAAAGCCGTCGATCCGCAGTCATCGGTGGCAGCGGTGAGTGCTTACCAGCTGCTGCCGGCGTTCCTCGCCACCATCGTCGGATGGGGCCTGCCGTTCGCCGAAATCGCACTCGGCCTGTTGCTGCTTGCTGGGATCGCCACGCGAGCTGTTGCCGCAGTGGCGGGGATGCTGCTCGTGATCTTCATCGCTGGGGTGGTGTCTGCCGCCGCCCGAGGCCTGAGTATCGACTGCGGGTGTTTCGGCGGTGGTGGTCAGGTGAACCCAGGGGACACCGCGTACGGCACCGAGTTGGTTCGAGATGTTGGGCTTTTGCTGTTGGCTGCGTGGCTGGTTTGGAAGCCCCAAAGCCGGTTCGCGCTGGATAGGTCGCCGCAATGAGCAGTTCGAAGAACGTGAATGCCCGCGAGCGGGCCCGTCTGGCGGCCGAGCAGGCTGCTGCCCGCAAGCGTGACCGTCGGATCCTGATCGCGGTGGTCGCGGGCTTCGTCCTGGTCGTTGTGGCGGCCGGGATCGGTTTCCAGGCCTGGCGTACCTACCGATCGCCGTCGGCGGTACCCTCCAGCTCAGTACCTTCCAGCTCGGTGTCTGCCAGTCCGGTCACCATCGTCACCGGTCAGCCGATTGTTCTTGGCTCTTCCCAGGCGCCGACGACGATCACGTTGTATGAGGACTTCCACTGCCCGCACTGCGCGGATTTCGAGGAGCAGTTCGGCCCGATCATCACCCAAGCTCAAGAAAGCGGGGCGGCACGGGTCGAGCTCTACCCGATGGCATTCATCGACGAGGGTTCAGTGGCCGCGGCGAACGCCATGGCATGCGCGACCGAAGCAGGCTTCGGTCAGGCTTACTACCGCGGGCTGTCTGCCAACCACACGCTGCAATGGAGTGGCCCGCAGCTGATCGAACTGGCGGCCAAGATTGGCGGCTCGTCCACCGAGGCGTTTCAAACCTGCGTAACGAGCAAGGCGCATGCCGATTGGGTGTCCTCGATCGACGCTGCCGCCGAGAAGAACGGCGTCGCTCAGACCCCCACCATGCTGATCAATGGGAAATCGGTTGATATTGCGAATCTGACCCCCGACGCGCTCAAAGCGATGATCACGAACGCAACCCAGCGGTAGCGGGGTAGTACGAAATCTGAGCTAGTGTCGCTCCGCGGCACTAGCGTAGGTTGCCGGTCACGACAGAAGGAAGAGACGGAGGGGTAGGCGTCATGGGGACACTGCGGTGAGGACCGTGTGGGCACACACACTCCTGTCCATCCCAAGCCCCAGCGCCAACACCTGGTACATCGGTCCATTTCCGCTGCGGGCATACGCGCTCTGCATCATTGCCGGCATCATCGTCGCCTTGATCATCGCGACGCGGCGGTGGCAAGCCCGAGGCGGCACGGCCGACAGCATGGAGATGATGGTCGTGGTTGGGGTGCCGTTCGGGATAGTCGGTGCGCGCCTCTATCACGTGGTCACTGACTACCAGCTCTACTTCGGCCCAGGCCGGGAGCCGCTGGACGCGCTGAAGATCTGGCAAGGCGGCCTCGGGGTCTGGGGAGCCATTGCGTTCGGCGTGCTTGGCGGCTATCTCGTAGCCCGGCGTCGCAGGATTGCCTTCCCCGCCGTGCTTGATGCCATTGCGCCGGCAATCTTGGTGGCGCAAGCGATCGGCCGGCTCGGCAACTGGTTCAACCAAGAGCTGTTCGGCCGACCGACCGCCTTGCCGTGGGCATTGCAGATCGCACCGGACTATCGCCCAGCCGGCTACACGCAGTACGCCACGTTTCACCCAACCTTTCTGTACGAGATGCTCTGGTGTCTCGCAGCCGCAATCTTGCTGGTCTGGCTGGACCGACGATTCCGGCTCGGGCACGGCAAAGTATTCGCGCTCTACGTCATGTTGTACTGCGCCGGTCGGTTCTGGATCGAGGCATTGCGGATCGACACTGTCAACGAGGTCGGCGGATTCCGGCTCAACAACTACACCGCACTAATCGGCTTCGTCGTCGCGCTGGGTTGGCTGATCTGGCTGATCCGTAACAGACCGGGTCGGGAAGAAATCGTCGAGGGCATTGGGCTGAGTGTTGAATCTGTCGCGGAAGACAGCACGACAAAGAGATCATCAACTGACGATGTGGTTGAGGCAAATGAGTTGCCGGGCAACGACGTAGCAAGCCGCGGATCAACTCAGGACCCCAGCTCTCGGCCGTAGTCTCCGACGGTCGCAGCGAGCAGTTTTCGACGTTCCACGATCCCGGCTAGGTGCGTTACCCTTTGCAACAACTTTGGGCCAATGTTGTCCCGCAAGCTCTGTGCGCGCACTCTTTGCCCCGAAGCCGTGCCGCTCAGCCGTGACCCGTGGCAGAGGCCCCGACTCTGTTAGTGGCTGGACGACGGGAGTTTGTTCATGACAACTGCTCATGCCCTTTCGAGGGTCCGCAAGGCGGAGGGCCTCTACGATCCGGCGTTCGAACACGATTCGTGCGGCGTCGCTTTTGTCGCGACCCTGACCGGAGTCGCCAGCCACGACATCATCAGCCAGGGCCTCGAAGCGTTGCGCAACCTGGACCATCGCGGCGCCGTCGGCTCAGACCCGAAAACCGGCGACGGCGCCGGCATGTTGTTACAGATCCCCGACGCCTTCTTCCGCGGCGAGGTGGATTTCGAGCTCCCGGGACAAGGCGAGTACGCGGTGGGAAACACATTCCTTCCCACTGACCCCGAACTGGCCGCCAAGGCCAAGGCCACCATTGAGCAGATCGCATCAGAAGAGAACCTGTCGATCATCGGCTGGCGTCGGGTGCCCACCAACGACTCCACGCTCAGCGACCTCACCCGGTCCAACATGCCCTACTTCGAGCAGCTGTTCCTCACTGCCAAGGGCACGCCAGTTATGGGCATCGCGTTGGATCGGCTGGCCTATTGCTTGCGCCGCCGGGCCGAGCACGAGACCGGCATTTACTTCGCGTCGCTGTCGTGCCGGACCATCGTCTACAAGGGCATGGTGACCACCGCACAGTTGCCTCAGGTCTTCCCGGAGCTACTGGATGAGCGGATGGCGAGCGCACTTGTCGTGGTCCATTCCCGTTTTTCCACCAACACGTTCCCGGCCTGGGAGTTGGCCCATCCGTTCCGGATGATCGCTCACAACGGGGAGATCAACACGGTGATGGGTAATCGCAACTGGATGCGTGCCCGCGAGGCTTTGCTGGCCAGCGATGTCATTCCAGGCGACCTGGAGCGCTTGTTCCCGATTTGTACTCCCGACGCGTCGGACTCCGCCTCATTCGATGAGGTGGTGGAGCTATTGCACCTTGGTGGGCGCTCGCTACCGCACGCCATGCTCATGATGATTCCGGAGGCCTGGGAGAACAACCCACAAATGGACCAGGCCCGGCGAGAGTTCTACGCTTTCCACTCCTGCCTGATGGAGCCCTGGGACGGCCCCGCTGGAGTGGTGTTCACCGACGGCACCGTGGTCGGCGGGGTGTTGGATCGCAACGGCTTACGTCCCGGACGGTTCTGGGTGACCGATGACGGCTTGGTGGTGCTGGCGTCAGAGGCGGGAGTGCTGGACATCCCGCAGGACAAGATCGTCCAGAAGGGCCGACTGCAGCCCGGCCGGATGTTCCTTGTTGATCTTGAAAAGCATCGGGTCGTGTCCGACGAGGAGATCAAGGCCGAGCTCGCCGCCGCGGCGCCGTACGGTGAGTGGCTCATCGGAGGCAGGATCCTGCTGTCCGACCTCCCGGATAGGGAGCACGTGGTCCACACGCATGCCTCGGTCACTCGTCGCCAACAGGTTTTCGGCTACACCGAGGAGGAGTTGCGCCTGATCTTGGCGCCGATGGCCTCCGCTGGTATCGAGCCGCTCGGTTCCATGGGCACCGACACACCACTGGCGGCGCTCAGTGATAAGCCGCGGCTACTGTTCGACTACTTCGCTCAGCTCTTCGCGCAAGTGACCAACCCGCCATTGGATGCGATCCGCGAGGAACTGGTGACTTCGCTGTACAACACGATCGGTCCGGAATGTAACCTCCTCGACCCCACTCCAGCCTCCTGTCGACGGCTGGTGCTGCCGTTCCCGGTGCTGGACGACGATGCCCTGAGCAAGATCGTCAAGATCAATCGTGAGGGCGATCTTCCCGGGTACCAGACCTATGTAGCCCGCGGCCTGTACGAGGTGCACGGGGGGGCTGCCGCGCTGACCGCCAGGCTGGAGGAGCTCTGCGCCGAGATTTCAGCGGCGATCGCCGATGGCGCCAGAATCATCCTGCTGTCCGACCGGAACTCCAACGCCGAGCTGGCCCCGATTCCCTCGCTGCTGTTCACCGCAGCTGTGCACCACCATCTGGTCCGGAAAAAGGCCCGGACCCAGGTCGGGTTGATTGTGGAGGCCGGCGACGTCCGCGAGGTACACCACGTCGCCTTGCTGATCGGTTACGGGGCCGCAGCGGTGAATCCTTACCTGGCCATCGAGTCTGTTGAGGATTTGGCGCGGCACCAGGTCTACACCGACGTTGAGCCGGAGAAGGCAGTCAAGAATGTCATCAAGGCACTCGGCAAAGGCGTGCTCAAGGTGATGAGCAAGATGGGTGTCTCGACCGTCGCTTCCTACACTGGGGCTCAGATCTTCGAGGCTCTCGGCCTTTCCCGGGAGGTGGTTGACCGATACTTCACCGGCACGACGAGCAAGCTCGGCGGGGTGACTCTGGAACAGATCGCGGAGGAGGTGCGCAGGAGGCATCTCACGGCGTATCCGAGCGATGGCATTCCGCTAGCCCACCGGTTGCTGCCGGTTGGTGGCGAGTACCAGTGGCGCCGGGAGGGCGAACCGCACCTGTTCGACCCCGAGACGGTCTTTCGGCTGCAGCACTCAACCCGCTCCGGGCGCTACGACATCTTCAAGCAGTACACCCATCACATCGATACGCAGTCTGAGCGGCTGATGACCTTGCGTGGACTGCTGAAGTTTGCTTCCGATCGCCCGCCGATTCCCATTGAGGAAGTTGAGCCGGCCAGCGAAATCGTCAAGCGCTTCTCTACTGGAGCCATGTCGTATGGCTCCATCAGCAAGGAAGCGCACGAGACGCTGGCGATCGCCATGAACAGAATCGGCGGCAGATCCAACACCGGTGAAGGCGGGGAGGACAAAGACCGTCTCTACGATCCGGAGCGGCGCAGCGCCGTCAAGCAAGTCGCCTCGGGCCGCTTTGGCGTCACCTCCGATTACCTCACCAACGCCAGCGATCTCCAGATCAAGATGGCCCAGGGAGCCAAGCCTGGGGAGGGCGGCCAGCTGCCGGG
>DATHIJ010000609.1:0-3333 GCA_035489975.1 Propionibacteriaceae bacterium
ATGATGGCCGCCAAGGCGAGGGCACTGATGAACCGCGGTCCAATCGTCATTGTCGATCTCCATTTCTCTCTTAGAGTCTGTCCGGACACTTTATGAGGCGGCTGTGAGCCTTGCAATTCGTCGCATCATGAGGCGGATCATGGCGAGTTGCACGAAAGCGAGATGCGAGCGGGCCAGGTTCTCGAAGTCCTTTGCGAGGCGGCGGCAGCGGCCGAGCCACCCGAACGTGCGCTCCACGATCCAGCGCTTGGGCAGCACGACGAAGCCCATGGCCGTGTCGGAGCGTTTGACGATCTCGAGCGGCAGGCGGGCCGACTTTTTCACCGCGGCAGCGGTCGTGGCACCTCGATAGCCGCTGTCTGCAATGGCGCGCTCCAGGAAAGGGAACAGGCGGCGCACCTCTCTGAGCAGCGGCGCGATCTGATCGCGATCCTGCACGCTCGCCGGCGTGACGGCAACTGCGAGCATCAGACCCAGCGTGTCGACAGCCGCGTGCCGCTTCTTGCCTTTGATTTTCTTTGCCGCGTCGTAGCCAACTGGATCGATGCGCGCCCCCCTTTTTCGGCGCCTTTCACGCTCTGGCTGTCGACGATCGTCGTGGTCGGGCTGGCCTCTTTGCCGGCAAGCTCGCGCGCCTGCATATAGAGCGCGTGATGGATGCGCAGCAGCGTGCCGTCGCACTGCCATTCGACGAAGTAGTCGTGCACCGTGCTCTTGGGCGGCAAGTCTTTCGGCAACTGGCGCCATTGGCAGCCGGTCGTCAGCACATAGAGGATGGCGTTCAAGATCTCGCGCCGACTTCTGTTGCGCTCGGGCGGCAGGTGCGGCTCGATCAGCGCCCATTCATCGTCCGTCACATCGCTCGGATAGCGCGCCGCGCTGCGCTCGTAGTTGCTCCGGTTCTCTGCAGTCCACATGCTAGCCCCCCGCGAATCATCTCGTGGGAGCTACAGAATCACAACAGATTCACTGGACTCAACTTTCTTCCGGACGGACACTTAGGACATCCCGAACAATAACCGCTACGGGCTTCGCGGTTTGATGGTGTAGTTCCATTCAGGATGGAACGTGTCGCCGGTGATGTCGAGGCTCGCCATTTCGGCGTCGCTGACCTTGATGCCCTTTTGGTAGGTCCGCTCATCGAGCGCGCACTCGACTTTCAATCCGGCTTTGGTGGTGGTGGCGCCGATCAACTCGACGACGGCGACACGATCGGTCAGCGGCCGGCCGCGCCAGTTCTGCGTGATGTGGCAGAACAGGCGGTGTTCGATCTTGTTCCACTTCGACGTGCCCGGTGGGTAGTGGTGGACCCGCAGCACGAGACCCGTCTCGTCGGCGAGCTTCTGCAGCTCGACCTTCCACAGTCGCACGCGCGCACCGTTCGAGCCGCCGCAGTCTGCCGTGATCGTCAGCTTGCGCGCCTTCGGATAACGTTGGTTGCCCATGCGCTCGAGCCAGCAGCGGATCGACTGCACAGCGAACTCGGCCGTGTCGCTCGTGATGCCGACGCTGACGAAACCGGTGTTGGCGGTCACATCGTAGACGCCGTACGGCACCACCTTGCCGAGCTGCTTGTCCTCGAAGTCGTGCACGTTCACGCGCCGCGGATCGCCCTTGGGGCGATAATCGGTGCCACCGTTCTTGAAGTTGCCGACCAGCTCCTTCTTCTTGGTGTCAACGGAGATGACCGGCTGCCGCTCCGCCTGTGCAGCGACAACTTCCTTGTTGATGTATTCGAATTGCGCGTTCCGGTCCGGGTGTTTCGAGCCCTCGTCGGCCTTGCGGTTCAACTGGCGTGAGAAGCCGAGCTTCACCAACTCCTTGCGCACGGTGTCGGCGCTGATCGGATGGCCCATCGCCGTCAGGGTCGCCGCCAGCTTGTCCATGCTCTTCGACACCCAGATCAATGGCCGCATGGGATCGCCCAGCGTGGCGGGCTCGACCAGGCGCTTGAGCTCGGGGACCAGCTCCGGATCGTTCTCGGCGACCGACTTGCGCCCGCCGCCGGCGCGGCGAACCTGCCCCTTCGGCAGCGACGCCGCGTCGAGATCGTCCTCGCCGCGATTGATCGTCGAACGGGCGAGCCCGGTGATCCTCGAGACCACCGCGAGCCCGCCCCAGCCGGCCGTCCGCACCTCGCCCGCCGCGAACAAGCGTCGGCCGCGCTCATCGAGGGTCGAGCCGACCGTTTTCCAGCGATACCGAATGGCGTCCTCGTCGATCATCAGACCGATCTACGCCTGTTCGACCCGGCCTGGAATCCCGCAAACCTGAGTCACACAGCCGCACGCCTACGGAGCGCGATTCTGTTATTGTCCGAATTGGCCTAAGCATGAAATTCTCCTGTCACCCAGCGAGAACGATTAGTGCTGCAAACGCGAAAGCGAGCGTGGTCGCTGTTACTGCTAGGATGAACCTGAAGCGCACGATTGCTCGCGGCGACATGAACTGAGTCAGCACATAACTCATCCGGTTGCTTTCTCATTTGGCGACACTCGCCAGTTTGCCGGTATCGTGCCCGCGCCAATCGAGACTTCGCAACGCGAGGTCGCCTTCTTTGGCGACGCGCTCGACGTTTTCGGCGACGCACTTGATCCGGTAAAGGTAACTGCCTTCTTCAATCGGCAGCAGGCGCACGATTTTGCCTTCCTGAGATCCGACCAAAGAGCTCATGCGGTTCGGCTTAAACCTCACATTCTGGCCGACTTCATATTTGTGGCTCGCCATCGAACCTCCTTGGACTCCCAGCGAGAGCACTCCTTCAGGAGCAGCTCTCGCCCGGCAACGTCTCTTTGTGGTGAGCGTGTTTTGTCTAGAAAAGGCAAATGCCCAAAAAGGCTAGAGCGAAACCGCAGCCCGGTTAGAGCGCACCGGCTCCTTAAACATGGGATGGCCCGTGCCGACCCACAAGGATACATGCGCGAAGTTTCTCACCAATCGGGCCTCGTCGCTGTGGATCTGCCTCATACGGCCCTATCCCAATTCGATTAGGGTAGCGCACGCAACCACGTAGGTACTTTCCGAGGCTTGCGGGGAAAAGCTAACTCGTGCGCGAATACCTTGCGGAGATGCGTTAGCTTCGGAGGCGGTAGGTAGCGCCAGCGCCAGTGCGCAGGCTGAAATCGGCCCTCAATCTTCTACGTCGAGCACACTCCGCATCAGGAATGCAGCACGCACGGGATCTTGCCGCAAACAGAAAGGAATCACACATGGTTGACAAGCCACAGGCTCACAACCCCAGGTCCTTGAAAGAGTCCCCTATTGGATTTGAGAAGACGAAGCTGGGCAATGAGAACACGCGGAAAGCGATCAAGCAAATCCTCGCAAAACGCG